>JALWGG010000265.1 GCA_027013765.1 Acidilobaceae archaeon | reverse complement strand
ATTCCATGCCTTCTGAGTAAGGCCACATTGCACCCTTCCCTCATCATTGTATTAGCGGTTTCTTTCGCAAGCTCTATACTACCTGGCTTTAATGGTGGTATCTTTGAGACACATGTTATATTGTTGCCAGCTTCTGTTGTGACGCTTAGGTCTAGGTCTACCCCAGCTTCTCCGAATGCTATCGTTATTGGGGGATGTGCATGTACTATTGCCTTGGCTTCCCTTATCATCTTATATATTTCGGTGTGTAGCCTCCATTCGCTACTGGGCACCCCTTCCACTTTCTCTCCGTTGAGTTTGATTACCGCTATGTCGCTCGGTTTTATCAGTGTTCTTGGTAGCCCGGTTGGTGTTATGTATATGAGGTCGTGGCTTCTATCTATTATACTAGCATTTCCTCCCCGGATCTGTACAAGTCCCCTATGGTATAGTAGCGAGATCACGTGTGCTAGAGCCTCTCTATAATCCAAATCGGCTCTCACCAGTTCTTTACTTGTCTGATTTGCCTATAATGTATAAGTATACTGTCTTCTGCCACCCACCCCTCTCTCCGTATACTTTAACCGGCTTCCATCCTGGTATCTGGAAGTCTAGTGTAACTACTCTTGTCCCCGGCCTTAGTTCCCTAGATAATTTAGGCTTCAACGCCTCATTGACGCTTGTTAACAGATACATGTATATAGCTGTTGCATCACTTATCTTGGCCCTGAACATGTCTCCGTGAATAAACTCTATCTTGTCCAACACCCCATTCTTGGCTGCTCTCTCCCTGGCCTCCTCTATTAGCTCTCTCCTAGCCTCTATGCACACTGCCTTTTTTATTGGATACCTTCTAGCAGCTTCTATAACTATCTTTCCATTGCCACATCCTAAATCATATAGTATATCCCCCTCTTTAAGGTCTAATGCCTTAAATACAAGTTCGAGTGTTTCATCTCTGGTAGGTACAAATGGGACGGAAACACCGCCAAACGCCATTGCAATCCACCTCAACTCCCTATCAATTCCATCTGGATTCCACTCCAAAGCCTTTGCACCAGGCTCCCTGATCCCTATAGGTTGTTTCAGTAGCAAACTCTTATCTATTATTCCATGTTGTATCCTGTAATCGGTGGTTTACATGGATGATGTTATACGTGAGGGTGACTTGATTGGTGTTGAAGCGGTTACCGGCCAGCGTAGGAGGATATACTACTTTAGGGCTAGGAGGGATTATATTTATCATACAATAGCCGGTGTCTTGAGAGGAGATGATATTGTAGGATCACAGTGGGGGAGTAGCTTCAAAAGCAGTATAGGATACATGTATATTTTTAAACCGACAATCATAGAAATAATGAACAATTTTTATAAACGGGTTACTCAGGTAATATATCCAAAGGATCTCGGCTATATGGCGCTACTCTCCGGGATACGTAGGGGAATGCGTGTTATAGAGGCTGGAGCTGGAAGCGGGTTCCTGACGACCATAATATTACACCATATATGCCCTGGGGGGCTTCTGTATTCTCTCGATGTGAGGCGAGATAATCTGGATATCGTGTTGGAGAACCTTAAGCTAGCTAATGTAGATACAAGTTGCCTTAAACTAGTCCATGGAGATGTGAGAAGCCATAACCTGCCAAGCGGCATGGATGCCGCGTTCCTGGACATGCCTGACCCGTGGAATGCGTTAGACAATCTATATAAGTCGCTTAGGCCGTCAGGCACCCTTATAGTGTTCCTGCCAACATATAATCAGGTTGAGAAACTCATTCGCCATGCAGAGGAGAGTGGGTGGATCATATATTACTCAGGAGAGCTCATGGAGAGGGAGATCGAGCCGCAGCCAGAGGCTATCAGACCCTCCGTCAGGATGATCGGGTTCACTGGATTCATAGTTGCGCTAAGAAAAATGTTGTAGTCCAACTACCCATATAGCCTATATCCGCCAGCGAGTCACTCATTAGTGGGTTGGCCGAGGTGGCCGTAGAAGGCCGTGTAAAGTCCCGGGCAGAAATCGAGGAGGAGGCACTATCAGTAGTTAGATCCCTTGACAAGATAGTTGGCAATAAAACGATCAAAATGCTTAGAAGCCTGGGAAAGGCTATCAAGATCGGGATCGAGTCTAGGCACAGGACCATGCTTGTGGTGACAGGTTCGGATCCCAGAGTTGTGGGTGCGGTAACAGCCAGAACCCTTCTCTACTTCGAGAAAGTTTATAGGAGAACCGCAGGACGGCGGCCTCTAAGGGTAGCATACTTCTTCCACGACGAGTTTGATGACGCAAGGCTGAGGAAAGAGATAACCAAGAGGGCTATAAAGGAGAAAGCCTCCCTACTCGAACAAGTAACCGCAAGATATGAGGAGAGCGAGAAATACCTGGGGACGACTTTTCAGGGCCTAGTGCTTGACTTGACAAATGACCTTAAACCAAATGATGTAGGGAGGCTGATAGGGATCGTTGAGGGTGGTGGATTAATAATTCTACAAGCCCCGGGATGGAGTGAGTGGGACACTAAGGTAACACTGTTCAAGAAGAACCTATTAGTGCCTGGATTCGAGGAGCCCCGACACATATTCATTTCCTGGTTTAAGAGGAAGCTAATACAGTATAAGGAGATCTTCATCTATGACACTGATTCAATGAAGCTACTCAAGGGTGAGCCGCCAAGCAACATAAGCAAGAGCAAGACGGCTAGCCAGATATCCATCCCGGAGAAGTCCATGTTCCCAGATAAACTGTATAGACTAGCATTAACCCAGGATCAGGTGAATGTGATCAAGTCTATAGAAAAATTATATGAAAAACCAGGAAGAGGGAAGAAACGGGTTATCATTGTAACCGCAGATAGGGGTAGGGGGAAGAGCTGTGCGGTAGGGATAGGCCTCATAGGCCTAGCCAGAGAACTAGGTAGGGTAAAACATAGAGTGAGGATCCTAGTAACCGCGCCGAGCCTTAGCAACGTCCAGAGCCTGATGGAGCTCGCGCTAAAGGCAGCAGAGGTCCTGGACCTAAAGCCTAAGCCAATCAAGAGGGGTGGGATGATACTTGAGATACAGGGCAAGGGCTTCAGCCTAGAATACTGGGAGCCTGTAACCATAACCAAGCTACAGGCGGATATAGTAGCTGTGGATGAGGCCAGCGGCATCCACGTGCCGTTGCTACATAAGATCTGGAAGGCACACAGGAGGCTCATATTTGCTGCAACGATCCACGGCTATGAGGGGGCTGGTAGGGGGTTTAGTGTCAGGTTCCTAAAGAGGCTGAAGGAGGATAAGAATACCGAGATTGAGTTGCTATCGATGCATGAACCCATAAGGTACGCTGAAAACGATCCCATAGAGAAATGGCTCTTCGACGTGCTACTCCTTGATGCCGAGCCAGCAGAGCTAGACGAGGTCGACCTGGAGGATATTAGGGAGGGGAGACTAGAATACTTGAGGCTAGACCCGAACTGGCTATTTAGCCGGGAAGGGGAAGAGGTCCTCAGGCAACTATTCGGTATATACGTGCTAGCACATTATAGGAACGAGCCAGACGACCTGGGAATGCTTGCAGATGCCCCACACCACAGCATAAGGGCCATCAAGACCGCCCGTGGAGGGAAAATAGTTGGAGCAGCCCAGATCGCGTTGGAGGGAGGCCTAGACGATGACACGATAGATAAGCTTCTGCGCGGAGAGAAGATAGCAGGAAACATAATTCCTGACAGACTGCTCAAGCATTCGAGAATAAAAGAATATGGTAGAATGCTGGGATGGAGGATAGTCAGGATAGCTACACACCCAGATGTGCAGAATATGGGTATAGGCTCAAGGCTACTTGAAAAGCTTTATGAAGAGAGCATCGAGAGGGGGCATGACTGGC
Organism: Acidilobaceae archaeon; assembly: GCA_027013765.1. Taxonomy (GTDB): domain Archaea; phylum Thermoproteota; class Thermoprotei_A; order Sulfolobales; family Acidilobaceae; genus S012-22. The sequence goes on along the minus strand of JALWGG010000265.1, from coordinate 18,313 downwards.
TAGGGTCAGGGTTCGGCGTTAACGCGCAGCTAATGAGGTTCTGGGCTAAAAACGGCTTCGTGGCACTCCACTTAAGCCCGGATAGAAATCCTGTATCTGGAGAGTATACAACGCTTGTATTGAAACCCATAAAAGATGTTGCAAGGAGGGCTGTCGAAGTGTCCAGCAGGGAATTCAAGTATAAACTACTCAATAGCCTGTATGACACCTACAACGACTTAGAGACTGAGATAGCGTTACAGATGCTGAACCAAGACCCACCCGGCATCAAGCCTGGATGCAAACCCAAACTCACCCCAATCCAGAGGGATAGGCTATGGGTGTACAACTGGGGCCCCATGACCTATGAAGCGGCAACTGACATAATAAACAAGCTTGCCAAGGCCTATTGGATGCAAGCACCTAGTAAAAGGCCTAGGCTGAGTACCATGGAGGAGTGGATCCTGGTCGCAAAGGTATTGCAAGGTAAATCCTGGGAAGAGGTTGCAGACGAATTAAACGTGAAGCCATACAAGGTCATGGTTACCCTAAAAGAGGTCATGAGGAAGATGGCTAAACACTATTTCGGGCAAGAGCCTGAAGACCCCGTGGGCGTAGGGTTACAAGAAACAGAAATAAGCCTGGAAGAGGAAGATGAATACGGATGCGAATGATGAAGACCTTTGGGCCCGAGGGGTGAATGAGGAAACCACCCTTGCCTGAAAGTCCTGGTGACCCATTATGCTGGTGAAAGCCCTAGCCAGCTGGCTAGAAGAGGTCTCACACGGAGATCCCATCTATACAGCCCTAGTAGCATCGCTATTTGCAGCCCTAATGACCTCGCTCGGCTCAATGCTTATACTATTCATCCGTAACCCTAGCAGGGTGGAGAGATCCTCGGTCCTACTCGACATAGGTATGGCCTTCAGTAGTGGTGTAATGACTGTTGCAAGCTTTACAAGCCTACTCCTCCCAGCCATAGATATGGCTGGGATAATAACACCCCTCACCGGATTCATACTAGGAGCGGTCGCAATCTACATTCTAAACTCCATACTACCCCACGAGCACCTAATAAAAGGCTATGAGGGGCCACAATGGGGCATGAGGAAGGTTATGTCTGCATGGCTAGTGGCAGTAGCGATCATAATACATAACATCCCCGAGGGCATGGCTATCGGCGCATCCAGCACCTATGACCCGGGTGAAGGCATTGTAGTAGGCATAGCTATAGGACTTCAGGACCTCCCAGAAGGGCTCTCAGTCTCCCTCCCAATAGCCGTTGCAACAGGCAGGAAAGGGCTTGCGTTACTTGTAGGAGTATTAAGCGGGTTATCCGAGGTCCTCACAGGCTTCATCACAGCCCTCCTAGGCTCCGCAGCAGTATCACTACTACCGTTACTGCTCGGGTTCGGGGCTGGAGCCATGATGTATGTGGTCAGCCACGAGGCACTGCCGGAGAGCCATAGGACGGGGCATGAGAACAAGGCTACCATAGGCTTCTTCCTGGGCTTCATAGTAATGCTATACCTAGACTCCACGCTGGGATAGGTACACGTGATAGCATCACTATTAAATCCCTCCAGAGACACCAAATGCTACTAGGGATGAAGGGATATGGCGAAGTCTCCAATAGCCAAGCTGGCAGACGCTGTTAACTGGCTTGAGTCTGAGTTGAAAAGGCTTGAGGAGGAGACCCGTGGTAAGGCAAACGAGCTAGTCAGGCTAGGAGACCTATTATCTAGGGAGTTGGTTAATGATATAGATATAATGGTGCACCAGGTTCTAGAAGATGCGCTGAAGAGGGTAAACGCGGAAGAAGAAAAGATGGAGATAGAGTATAAGGCTAGAATCGAAAGTGAAGTCGCACTGTTAGAAGAGAAGGCCAGGGCCAATTTTGACAAGGCCGTCGCTGCTGTTACAGCTGAAGTGAAGAAGATGCTGGGTGGTGCATAGGAGTTGGCTGGGCCGGCATCCTATGCAAGATTAGTCCCAAAGATTAGAGTAATGAAGTCACAGTTACTCACACAGGATAGATACAGGGAGATGATGGCATCATCTGAGCTTAAAGACGCATTATCACAGCTAAGGGACTCGCTGTATTCTGAAGCAGCCGATGCGGCAAATCTAGAGGTAGCTATTAGGATCCTGGAAACACTGTATTTCAAGTATTTAGATAAACTGGCTAGGGAATCTCCTGAAGAAGTCCTTAGAGTCATAAATGCTTTTAGAATGGATTATGAGCTTCGAGACGTGTTATCGGCTATGCAGAGAGTCGCTATAGGTTCCCCCGGTTTCATGGAATATCCTACCTACTATATTGATGGGAGTATACTAAAGATGTTATCCCAGGATCCAGAGGCCCAAACCTCCGTAACCAGATTCCTTGACGCCATCCAGGGCACATGGGCATATACCTATGCCGATATGGCCGTGCAACTATATAATGAAACAAAGAATCCCCAGTTGATCTCATGGATACATCTACCAGCATCTATAGAGTTATACTCCTCTGTACTAGAAGAGCTCAGAGACCCGGCTCTACAGGGTATCCTATGCCCACTCATAGAATATAAGATCAGCGCATCTCTCATCCAAGCAAAATTAAGCGAAATCGAGTCCAGGATAATTACCAGGCTGATTAGCAGAGTTAAGTCGTGCGGAGTAGATGCAAGCCTACTCAGGCAAATGTATGAAAGGGAGGCTACTCCACAGGATCTTGCATCAAGCCTTAGAGAAGCACTAAAGTATGTAAGGCCCGAGGGGGAGGACCTGGGAGCGATACTGCATAGCGCTAGGATGAGTCTAAAGGCAGCTTTAAAAAGAGGTGTAGAGAGGGCGTTTCAAGGATACCCCTTCAGCCCAGCCATAGCAGCTGCTGGAGCCGTCATGCTTAGGTTCGAGGTTGAGAATATTATAGCAATACTATCATCAATTGAGCTAAAGTTGAAAGTTGACGAATACTCAAAGATCCTGATTATATCTAGATAGAACCAATAATATAAGACTCCTATTGTAAATTTAAAATCCTCTTTGGAGGGTGGATGGCTGTGGAGGAACTTTACCTAATGAGTATAAAGCCTAGATATGCTAGAGCGATCTTTGCAGGTAGAAAGAGGTATGAACTGAGAAAAGTCTCGGGTTCCCCTCTAATAAGTGAAGGTAGTATTATAGTAGTATATGCAAGCGGCCAGATAAAGGGTGTTATAGGAGAATTCAGGGTTGGAAGGATCATAAAAGCTACCCCAGAGAAGGTTTGGGAGATCGTGAGTGTGCCGGGAACAGGAATCGGAAGTGACGCTTGGGCTTATATCAGGGGGGCTAAGCAGGCTATAGCCTTGGAGGTATTAGAGCCGACGCCCTATCCAAGGCCAGTGACCTTAGAGGAGATCAGGAGGATCATACCGGGATGGATGCCGCCCTTTAGCTATAGAGTGTTGCGCGAGGGAGACCCGTTTTATGAGCTTATAGTAAAGAGGCTGCGGAAGCCCTATTCATGACCCTGGATCCCTCCCCCACAGTTGCTTCCTGAGCGCTTCAAGCGGTTCTTCCTTTAGACCCATGTATTCTGCTGCGTTTACTAGGCGTATATCCATGTTTGCTGCCTCTGTTATGTGTTCCTCGATCCACTTCCTGTAATTGAGGTCTCTAACCAGGTGGTGGTCTACTATTAGTGTTGATGGTCTCCCTTCTTTGATTATTCTAAGCATGTTTCTTAGCCCCTTCGTAACGCTATCCCAGCTCACTTTGTATCCTGCAAAGTATGTTGGGGGGCCGTCGATTAACACCGTGGATCCGGGTCTTATCCACTTTAGTAGTATGTTTAATGCTTCGTCATCCATGGGTCCCTGAACGTCGCTTCCATATATGAAGGTCTCGTTCTCGCATTCTATCTTTGCCATAAGCACCTTTCCTAGTTTTGTGCCAGCCTCCCCATGCCAGCTTGGTTTTGAGAATGTGATTCTTAATCCCCCCTCGAATACTAGCTCCCTTGAATCGGCATACACTATATTGGCCCGCTCCTCTAACCCGCTCTTCTTCAAGAAGAGATAGCTCCTCACCCGTTGACTTCTATTTATATTGTTGAGTGGATCTTTTACTAGGAGAGTCTTCCCATAATACAACTCTGGAGAATCTCTTACATAATGGTCATAATGGTAATGTGTTATTATTATTATACTGCTATTTTCGATCCACTTTGTAATCCTATTTAGCGACTCTATAAGCCGCTCATACTCCAGCTCATGGGGTGGTAGCCCATACCTTCTAGGCCCAAGGGCTGCCCCCAGGTCTATCCCAATGGTGTATCCGCATGCCTCTACAACTGTTGCAATACTCCTGACACCAAGACTGTCTGCTGCAATGATCTTAATCCTCAATGGGCTCGACCCCCACTATCTCTACTTTAGCCTTCTTAGCGGCCTCCAGGAAGTCTTTCTTCCTTATTGGAAGCCAGGCCTTAAGCTCTCTATATAGGTCCCAGGATACTGAGCCCCTCCTAGCCGCCCTCCTGGCGATTTCTACATATGCCCTTGATACTACATCTTTCCTAGTCATTGTAGATACTATTGCTTTCTCAATATCTCCATTATACATATATCTAGACTTTAACAGGATCTCTATTATCCTGTTTATCCTCTCGGGGACCCCTATAACTGATCCCCTCAACTCTAGCCTGCGCGGCATCCCCCAGGGGACTAGGTTGTCCAACATCCTGCTTAAGCCTGGTCTCGGGATCTTGTCAACTATTCCTCCTATAAGGAATCCGTCAGCCTCCAGGACGTCGTCCCTTGATAGTGGCTGGGGGGCGTCAGGTCTGAGGATTATCACTTTATCAGCATCCAGGCCCCAGAGCAGTTCGCTCGGCTTATTCTGGGTCACAGTCATCTTATTGTAACCCACCATATCGCTTATCCATTCCGTGGATCCTGATTCAACCCCTGTAAGGGCTAGGTGGGCGTCCCATAGGTACTCTCTAATTACTGATAGTGACATGGCGATCTGCACCTTTAACTTTGTAGCCTCCTCCTCTGTGTGGATGAACTTCAGGCTAAGATCTATGACGAACACTGGTAAGGGCGGATTTGGCAGCATGTCCTGGAGATCCATCCATGACACCAGTACCTTCCTCCCATCGGGCTTCGGTGTTAACGAAGCGTCTGCCAGGTGATCCCCTGGCGGGTAGAATATTGAGAATAGTCTATCGCGGTATATTGTATTGTATACCTCCCCGCCCCTGACAGTTGGATCCTCCGCGATAACGTGCTCCCTTACAAGTGCCTCTACCGCTATATACTGGAATCCCAGGCCAGCCAGCTTCTTCCTAGACAGCCAGACGGTGGAGCCCAGCTTGAATACCGAGTTTCTATACAGTAGCTCTAGCAATGCATTGCCCGGGACTTCTATAAACTCCCTCTTCAACACCACCACCTACATGAAGTCCTCAAGAGTCCTCCTCTTCGACACCCTAAACCCTGTCCCCTCTAGCGTTCCCCACGAATACCTGACTATGGGTGGTTTCTCGCCTCTGGATAATGCATCCATGACCCACTTAACCGTCCTGGGATCGCTTGGATAGCCGCTCCCCTCAAGACCGTATAGTTCCCTGAGCACCCTAATCCTCTCATCCCTCACATGCTTGGCTATTATGCTTGCAGCCGCAACCTCAAGATACTTCGAGTCTGCCTTTTCCTCTATGAGGACCTCCCCCTTATAATTTATCCTGGACAGGAGGCTGTATAACCTCCTTGGAGCCCCATACCTGTCTATAGTGACCCTGTCTATGCATATACCTCTCCTAACGAGCCTGGATAGTATTTCGGCAATCGCCTCCTCGGTTAATGTGGTAAGGTTCCTCCTATCGATTGCCCCGGGCTTGACTGGGTACACCTGGAAAACCCCTATACTGGTTAACCTCTTATAGAGCTCCCTCCTCCTGGAGGGTGATAACTCTTTACTATCCCTAACACCCATATCTTCGAGCATGGATACCCTGTTACCCTCAATGGCGTAACCTGCAACTACCATCTCTCCTACTAGGCTACCCCTGCCAGCCTCGTCGAAGCCTACAACGTATCTTCCTCCTCCACACATTAGTGTTTAGCCACCTACTATACTTGTATACTCATTAGGGGAAATATCCTATACACTATGAAATTATAATAGGCTGGCCCAAACCACCCAGTACCAGGAATATCTTCATGTAACGGTGTTTAAGGGATGATATCGATCTTCCCAGGATCCAAGGCTAAGAGGGAGATTGAGGAGGTGATAGAGTCAGCACTAACCCAAGACCCCTCTATGATACCACTAACGCTAGCGGAGACACTTTACAAGAACTCCTCTAAACTTAGTGACTCGTTCCTGCTAAAGGTGATGGATGACCTATCCAAGTTCACATTTATAGGAGGGTTGTGCCTCCTATACCACATGCTAAGGGCTGCTAGTGAATCTAAGATTAGCATGATTAGGGAGAAGTCTCCTTTAATATATAGGATGCTACTTGAGATGCATAGTGCAGAGGATAGCTCTGTTCAAGCATATTTCCTACAACATCTTAGCAATGACAGTAGTATAGCGGTAACTGGCTACAACTCATCCCTCATAAACTCGCTATTATACAGCCGGTCTAAGATCAAGGTAGTCTACGCGTTGGAGGGATACCCCCTTAATCCTGGGAAGAAGTTAGCTAGCGAGCTTAGAAAGGCTGGCATGGACTCATATCATATACCAGATGATTATGTGTATTGGGTTTTGAAGAGGGTAGATGTTGCCATCATACCAGTCTATGGGATCTCGGGTAAGGGATGGCTGACAACAGATAGTGGAGGCGTGCTATTGGGGTATACAGCTAGATGGGCCGGAGTTAAGACCGTCGGCATAACTATACCCCTAGCCCCATGCACCCCGCCGAAAGGTGCTTTGAAGCCTAGTAGAGTATTGCTTGAGCGCAGGATCGGTAAGGAGCGTAGAAGGCTTAGGTTCAACGCTTATGAGCATGTAAGCCCCGACATTCTAGACTATGTAGTGACTAATATCGGTGTCCTTAAAATGGATTCGGGGGAAAGCATAATTGATGCAGCTAAAGCCAGGGTTGCCGATACAGTAGCTACAATAAAACGTATTTTAGAGGTTTAAGCACCTTCACGATATGATTATTAATATACTGGCTAAACAATGATTACTGGTGCATGATCGTGGGTAGGTTATTCGGTACCGATGGTGTGAGGGGAGTCGTTGGCCAGGACCTCACTCCAGAACTAGCACTCAGGCTTGGTAGAGCAATCGGAGCATACTTCGGCAAGGGTGCCAGGATCCTCCTTGGCAGAGATGTGAGGTCAGGAGGCGATATGCTTGTGAAAGCCGTTTCAGCAGGTCTCCAGTCTGAGGGTGTGAAAGTTTACTATGCAGGGCTACTCCCCACACCTGCGCTCCAGTACGGCGTTAAAGAGTACTTTGATGGAGGTGTCATGATTACTGCCAGGCATAACCCGCATGAGTATAATGGAATAAAGGTTATTGGAGCGGACGGCGGCGAGGTGCCTCGCGAGGATGAGGCGGTGATTGAGGAGTACTATTTTAAAGGATCCCACTCCCCACTGGAGTGGAGGTCATTTGTAAATGAAGAAAAAAGTGCACCCAACATAATAGATGTATACGTTGATGCAGTAAAATCGCAGGTTGATGAGGATACAATAAGGAGGGCTGGGCTCCGAGCAGTTGTAGATTGCGGGAATAGTGTTGGATCCCTAGTCACCCCACGCGTATTAAGGGAGTTAGGAGTCAAGGTGCATACCCTGAACTGCAACCTTGACCCGCTATTCCCCGGTAGAGAGCCCGAGCCGACGCCGCACAACCTCACGCTTGCATCAACCCTGGTTAAAGCCTCTAATGCCGATTTCGGCGTAGGGCACGATGGGGATGCAGATAGGGCCATAATTATCGATGACAATGGGGTAGGCTACTGGGGAGATAGGGTCGGGGCCGTGTTGACTGGGTTCGTGTATAGTAAGTTTAAGGGGCTCCCGCCTAGAACGTATACTGGGGTCAGTAGCAGTACCCTTGTAGAGGAGTATCTGGAGCCCATGGGCATCCGCGTTATATGGACCCCTGTTGGGAGCGTCGTGATCTCCAGGATGATCCAGAGGGATGGAGGAGCAGTATCAGGATTCGAAGAGAATGGAGGCTACATGCATACCCCCCACCAGGTCGTCAGGGACGGGGCCATGACCGCGGCACTAATAGCTTACCTGATAGCTGATACCGGGATGGAGCTTTCAAGACACCTATCCCGCCTCCCAAGCTATTATACTATAAAGACGAAGGTGAAGGCCTCTAGAGAACAGGCCTTATGCGGGGTTGAAGCGGTTAAGGAGCACTTCTCCAGCCTCAGACAGGTCACCATCGATGGAGTAAAGGTGTTTGGAGAAGGGTTCTGGATCTTGGTTAGGCCTAGCGGTACAGAGCCTGTGCTGAGGATAATGCTTGAGGCTAGAACCAAGGGTGAGGCTGAGAAGCTACTAGGCGAGGTAAAGAGTGTATTAAGTAAGTGTATAGGTGGCCAGGGTTGAGGTATTATTTCATAGAGTTGCTTGCATGCCCCGAATGCAAATCGCCTCTAAGGACCTACTATGTCATAAAAGAGGATGCTAGCGAGGTCGATGTTGATGTTGAGAAGGTAAGATGCAGTACCTGGTGTGGATTGCATAGGAAACCCGCAGATCAAGTACCCATAGAGGAGTGTAGGAAGTGCGTTAAGCGTGACATAGTCGAGGGAGTCCTGATCTGTACTAATTGCGGGAGGTGGTATCCCATAACAGATGGAATCCCAATCCTCATAGACGATAAATTCCGTAGGGAGAAAGAGGATAGAGAGTTCCTTGAGAAGAACCTTGACAAGATCCCAGTAGAGGTCCGCCTCCTCATGAAGAAGCCTCCCCTACCCGTTAAACAGTAGACCATCATAGCCAAGTGCTCCCTAGGACCTCTAATGGCAAACAGGTCTAAACCCTAGCTATAAAAGACTGGAAAGCTCTAAGTAAGAGTGTGGTGGTTGAATGGTGTCGCAATCTAACATCTCAGAGTTCCTGGCAAGCCTGGACAGGTGGGTTCAGCTACAGAAGGTTGTACTTGAGAACTTCAAGAATATAGACGAGAAGGTTAGGGGCTCGGACAGGCTGGATATAATAATCCATACAAGGATAGCATTCAATCACATGATAAAAACATTGAAAGCATTTGACGACTGGCTTCAGGATCCATTTATATCTTCAAACATACCTAGAGAAGTGCTTCTAGACGTATGGACCACTACCATGGAGATCCTGGAAAAGCTACTCGAACTAGATATACGCCACACAAGCCAGGTTAGGAATATAATAGATGACTCATTCAAGAGGGGGCAGGTGAACCCGATAATAGCCCAGCTAAAGGACTTGGCTAGGGAGAGGGAGGAAAGGCGGCCCCCCGGTCCATCCATATCGATATAAAATCATATAATTTAATATATTAGAAGCGTATCGTTTTATAGCCGAGCCTACCCGGCTACATGCCCGGGTGTTGGGGTGTGTCTATTCCAGGACCTCTCACAATATAGTATAGCCATTCTCGGAGCCGGCAAGATCGGGACAGCCATCATAAAAGCCATTACGGGTAACGTGAAACAGGTTATAGCAACCGGTAGGAGGGATGAAACTCTCTCTAGGGCCGAGGAGCTGGGTGCGCTAGCCCTCAGGGATAACAGTAGGGCCGCATCCCTGGCCGATATTATAATCATAAGCGTGAAGCCCTATCATTTACCCAGGATTATAAAAGAGATAAATGGTTATGCTAACGGGAAAATCGTTATATCAGTTGTTGCAGGAGTAAAGCGGGATACTATAGCGCGTAGGCTGCCAGAGTCTAGGGTGTTCAGGGCTATGCCTAACATAAACACTGTCATAAGGATGAGCACAACAGCCATTGTATCCGGGGACTATGACGCGGCTGACATGGCAATTGTGGAGAGCCTGTTCAGGCTGATGGGATCCGTATACTGGGTCCCAGAGGAGTGGATAGACACATGGACGGGCCTCGTCGGTAGTGGGCCAGCGTATCTGGCTGAGATCATTGATGGTCTTGTGCTAGGGGCAGTCTCCATGGGGCTGCCGCGGGATGTTGTATACAAGGCCGTCCTAGACACGATCAAGGCCACTGCAGAGCTCTTATCAAGGATAGATAGGCACCCTGCGGTTGTTAGGGACGAGGTTACAACGCCTGCTGGAACCACTATACATGGGCTCAAGGTGCTGGAGTCACGCGGCATAAAGGCTGCGCTCATGGATATCGTTGAGGCTTCATCAAAAAGGGGGAGGGAGCTTGGGGAGGAGATAGATAGGATGGTTGATAACGCTCTACGCGACCTATAGCCCCTTGCTCTTGCTTTCAAGCAGGCCTTTGAACTCCTTTGACAGGAAGTATGCTGGTATGACGGCGTTCTCCCCGGTAAGCACTAGTATCATGTATGAGAACATTTCCTCGAACCTGACTGTATCCATTCTACCCGTCTCGGAGACTCCTATACTCAATCCCTGTATATATACTATTGCCGAGCCTGCAGCGGTCATCTCCCTGACGATTATCCTCTTCTCTATGGCTTCCAGGATCTTTAGGATAGACCTGGCCTCATCCTCGTCAAGGCTTCTCACAAGCCTCAAGCCATACTTCTCCAGCGGCTTATTGAAGTCGTTTATATACTCAACCTCGATCTCTTCCAGCATGAGTTTAGCCTCCTCAAGACTGTCTGTGGAGCCTAGCTCGCTTACAAGGTCCTCAGTAAATTGCCTCGCAGCCTCAAGGGATTCAATTACCCTGCCAGTGAATTTTGGGATTGTGAGTTTTAGCCTATCTAGGACCTCATTTACCAGCGTTTCCCTGTCAACACTGTGCCCACCCCTCCTTAAGGCGTATACGTATTCTGCCCTGAAAGCTAGTAGTGACGCGTATACCCCTATTATTGATGGGCTACTTGATAGATAGTTCCTAATCCATGCTATCCTCTCCATGCCTAATCATCTAAATTCTAGTTAGTACCGAGAGATAATATGTCATACAATTACCCCGCGTGTTTATAGGTTGTTGATTACATACCCGCTCCTAGACACCCGTGTAGCCTCATCTATAAACTCGTCAACCGTAATGGCCTCCTGTTTACCAGGCTCCCACCTCCTCCTGACCGTTACTAGACCCTCTCTAGCCTCCCTCTCTCCTATGACTGCTATTATGGGGATCCATAGCCTGGCTGCACTCCTAATCCTCTGCCCTAGCCTGGTTCCAGTATCGTCTAGTAGTAGAACCCCAACACCGTATTGTTCAAGTCTCCGGGCTAGACTGATGGCAGTATCTTTTTGCCCTTCTGCTACTGGGATCAGTGCCACTGTTATATAATGCATCCATGGAGGGATCATTGGAGTGTAGCTATTATCCTCCTCTTTCTTGGCAAGCTCCTCGTCTATTATAGATTTTATTATATTTGATAGCGGCCCTATGCATCCTCTGCCATCTTCCACCACTGCTATTGGCCGGTATGCCGAGCTCCTAAACTTATATAGTATGACGTGCCCTGTCCTGGATGCATCGCTTATCCCTGTGAGAGGTATCTTATCTATCCTTTTGAAATTGTATAACTCGTCTACCCCCTTGTCACTTATTAGTATACGATCTGGCCCCGCTGCCACTTCAATATTAACTCCGTCCAGCCTGCACGCCTCCAGCAGCAGCCTTAATTCTTCTAATCCGTCACCCAGCCTTCTGACAGTTAATTCGTGGTACCTCGAATCCATGCCTAGTAGCTTCCTTGCTATCCTATCATAGATTAGGCGTCTGACCATTGCATCCTCAAGCTTTAGCCTACTCGCTATAGATTCTACGTCATCCCCCAGACCCTCTTTTGTTAAGCCTTCTGGGAGGACGCCTCTTCTTACAGCATCCCTTAATATGCTTACTACTGTCTCCGCCCCGCTGAATTCCCTGGATAGCTCTGAGAGCGGGTGGCCGTATACTGTTATGCTAAATCTCTTGTACCATCCAAAGGGCGACCTGTGGATCTTCAATTCTAGAGTGCTTCCGAGGACCTCCTCCAGCTTTACTAGTAGTTTATGGGCCTCCGTGGGCCTGGCTAGCCTGCTTGAGAGATGTGCATACGGGTATATCACCACCTCGCCAGGCTTCACCTTGTCTATGACCTCCAGTATGCTATCTGAGGCTGGGCCTAGGAGCGCCTCCGTGTCTCCCTCCTCTATGGTTGTGAATACAACCAGACAATTACTGCAGGCATATGAACCTGGCGGGTCCGGGGGCTTCTTTATGGCCTTCTTAATCGTTTCATAGCCGAACTCTGAGGCGTGTAGTAGCAGGATCCTCAATCCCATGCACCGCCTCGAATTAATGCACCCCCATATATTAATATTCCATCCTCACACGCTCCTATACATCCGGGCTCTCTAGATAACTTCCTGCGAGGGGTGGGTGCCCCACAGGATATACAGTGTCTATACACTATATTAGGCCCAACCGGAAACCACTAGATCATGAGGGGGGATTGAAATAGGTATGAGTGACTCAAAAGAAATACGCGACCTCACCGACCTCCCAGGTGTAGGCCCATCAACCGCCCAGAAGATGATCGAGGCTGGATTCACCAGCATCGAGGCTGTAGCAGTAGCCACACCCCAGGAGCTTAGCCAGGTCACCGGGATACCCCTACCCACTGCCCAGAAGATCATACAGGCCGCGAGGGAGGCGTTGGATATAAGGTTCAAGACCGCGCTTGAGTTGAAGAAGGAAAGACTCACCATTAAGAAGATAACCACCTCAAGCAGGAACCTGGACGAGCTGCTGGGTGGAGGGGTTGAGACCAGGACTATAACCGAGTTCTTCGGAGAGTTTGGGTCGGGCAAGACACAGATATGCCACCAGCTCGCTGTCAATGTACAGCTGCCGGAGGATAGCGGTGGCCTAGACGGCAAGGCTGTGTATATCGATACCGAGGGCACGTTTAGGTGGGAGAGGATAGAGCAGATGGCTAGGGGTGCTGGCCTCGACCCGGATGAGGTCATGGAGAATATCTACTGGATCAGGGCCGTTAACAGCCACCATCAAATGGCTATCGTGGACCAGCTGTTCGACCTGATCAAGAGGGACAAGATAAAGCTTGTCGTCGTGGACTCTGTGACGAGCCATTTCAGGGCCGAGTTCCCGGGGAGGGAGAACCTAGCCATGAGGCAGCAGCTATTGAACAAGCACCTGCACCAGCTGATGAGGCTCGCTGAGATATATGATGTCGCAGTTGTGATCACGAACCAGGTGATGGCTAGGCCAGACGTATTCTATGGAGACCCAACCCAGGCCGTCGGCGGGCACGTATTGTATCATGCACCTGGGGTCAGGGTCCAGCTTAAGAAGAGTAGGGGTAACAAGAGGATTGCCAGGATAGTGGATGCCCCGCACCTGCCCGAGGGCGAGACTGTGTTCGTTATAACCGAGTGGGGGATAAGGGACCCCGAGTAGTCTAGGGCTAGTCTAGGAGGTAGAGGCCGAGGTTTCTGGCGTATTCCCGGCTCTCCTCAACCTCACTCCACCAGACCCTCCTTGATATATCCCTCCACTTGTCAGGGTTCCTCTCCACAAAATGCTGTGGGGTGTACTGGCCCATCACGTTAACAACCACCCTATCCCTGGGCAGGTTCCTTGAGATCCAGTCTAGTACTGGCTTTGTACAGCACTCGACGTGGTTTGGCATCACCAGGTGCCTTATGATCATGTCTCCGTGCTCCGACGCTATTTTCAGGTTCCTCGTCACGGTCTCCACGTAGTTGGGGACTATTGAAAGCCTCCTTGCACACTTGTTGTTCCCCCATTTGAAGTCGGGTAGCCATATGTCTATAACGTCTACCAGGATCTCTAGGGACTCTCTACTCATGTACATGTTGCTGTTCCATAGCTGTGGTATATCGCTCTTAACGTATAGTAGGCTCTCCATTATTACGTGGAGGCTTGGGGTAGGGTCTCCCCCTACATGGTTTATGTTCCTAGCGCCCCTAGACGCTAGTATATCCTGTATTACAGCGAGGCTCCTGGGGCCAACCCTATAACCTCCCCGGGCGTTTGTCTGGCTTACATCATAGTTCTGGCAGAATACGCATGTGAAGTTGCACCCCCCATAGAATATGGTCCCGCTCGGGACTAGAGGCGACTCCTCGCCTAGGTGCAGGAATGCTGTGTGGACATACACGTCCCAGCCTAGCCTGCATGCCCCGATCCTGCCCTTACTCCTCTCAACCATACACCTCCTCTCACACAATATGCATGGGCTTGCCAGCCTCTTCGCCAGCTCCGCCTTAACGTGTAGCAGGGAGGTCCTCGGGTAGCTATCTACCCCGGCCCTAGACGGGTCTTCACGTATCTCCCTCCACAGCCTCCTGAACTCCTGGGAGAGCTTGTTGTGCATCCTCCACAGCCCCACCGTATCCATTGTCTTGAGCTCTTCAGGCCTGGCATCTGCCTCTATGCTCCTGGCGATCTTGAATTTAGGGGGAGCTTCTCCCCCGAGAACCATATAATACCATCTTAGCCTTCTCCTCAACTCCTTATTATATAGTGCCCTAACAGCGTCGGGCCTGATGTACATCCACCTATCCTCATAGCCCGACTCAACTACTGCTAGTATAGGGTTCATGGGGGTTGTCCCCTGTGTCTTGTTGCCTGCCATCGGTATTATTTTTTAGTTAAATTTTAATAACTCGTTGTTTCATCTAAGCATGCCTAGTATCACATCTATACTATAGACCCAGCCTCTGGGGGCTGGGTAGGGGGGGATGAGGTAGTCTACCCTATTCAGCCTGACCCTAAGCCGCATGTCTGGTGTTGGTATTACTATAGCATGGTCCATATGCTCTAGATAGTCCTTATCGGCCTCCGAGTCCCCTAGCCCTATACTGGCCCCTCCTCCCAGGATTGATCTCCTCCTGAATACATCTACTGCTACCCCCTTGCCCTTATGCATACCAATGTGGAGTAGCCTTGCACTCCTATGTATATAGAATCCCATCTCCGCCAGCATCCCCCCTAGCCTGTCTAGGCACTGCTGATCAGGAGACCATAGGACCTCCAGGTACTCCCTCATTGAGGCATACCTGGCTGATTCCGGTCTTAGGAGTGTGATCTCTGAAGCCCTTACAGCATCGGCTCCGGTTAGCCTGGAAACCCTGCAGTGGAGCCTTGATATGAGGTCCTCAACCTCATGCCAGAACTCTGGTATTAGTTGGCCTAGTTGGAGGTATTCCAAGTCCACTCCATTTATCGTCTTCGAACCTGTTATAGTGGTGAGGAGTCTTCTACCCGTGTATATCGCCCCTCCCGACTCCACCACGGCTATCAGCCTATTCAGTGGCATGCATATCTTCTCTGCAAGGTTGACCACCTCATATATCGATTTGGCCGTGACAAGGACTAGCTCTAGGCCGTTGATGTAGAGCTTCTCTATAGCCCTGCAGACGCCTGTGAGGTCCTCTCCCGGACCCATTATGGTCCAGTCTATATCACTATATACCACTGCCTGGGGCCCTGGAACCCCTCACACCCCTTCCAGTATGAGTGCATCCCTACTATTTGATATGAATTGCGTGAATACCTTTGACGCATCTATATCTCTGGGGTCATAGATCCTGGGGGCCACCGGCTTCAGCCCTACCTGGTATTGGGAGAGGACCTCCTCGATCTCCCTCCTTATACCCCCTACAGCCAGCTTGGAGTGGTATATGGTCCCCAGGCTCTTAGCTATCATAGAGTTTATATGCTCATCCCCCTTCTCAGCATGTATATGGGGGTTTCTAGCCTCCACCTGCAGGATCTTGACCTGGTGCGGCAGTGCCGGGCACGACCCAGACTCTATGTTCAGGTAGCACTCCTCCAGGAGGTATACCAGCTGGTAGGGCTCCACCGCGTAGCCTCCGGCCCACTTCATTGATAGTGCCAGCCTAGTTGTTAGCGCGTGCTCGCCGCTGTTCCCCGTCTTGATTATGTCGGTCTCAACCTTCCTGACTAGAGATAACGCGGTGTTCATGAACCTATTTGTGATCCTAGACACCCTCCCCCTCCTCCTGAGGTACATGTCGGAGGAGGCCAGCTTCCCCTTGAATGGCCACTTGATCCTGACCATGGAATACTCGCTCTCAAGCAGGTGGAAGCCTGCATAGTATATCCTGGCATACTCGTTTACAGAGCCTGGAACGTAGTTGTCGCTATCAATAAATCCTATATACCTGTATCCCAGCGCGGCGGCGGCGATGACGCCTAGGAGCATGCCCTCCCCCTTACCACTCCTAACCCCGTCCTCGCCTAGCATTAATTCTAGCTGGGTGTCTGCTAGTGCCTCTACCCATGCCTCATCCTTCTGGTGGAACACGACTATCCCCCTCCTAGTAGTATGGTTGAGGACCTTGGCCAGGTCCACTTCATGCCTATACCTATCCACCGGCTTCCTATCCGATGCAGAGACTACTATGACCAGCGAGTCGTGTGGTATAGCGCTTATAACACCCTCAAGGGTTAGTAGTTCCTCATTCTTTATGGGGACTATGATAGCCGTCCTGGAGGCTATGTCACGGAACACGTCGTCTCCTATCGTTACTATGCCGTGGAAGCCTCTGAAGCCCGACGCGTCTAGCTCCAGCACCTTTACTAGGTCATAGAGTACCACTGCACCATAGCTCTCGAACCTCTGCGGCGCTTCAAGCATCATGGCGCATCAACTCTTCCCCGAGGATCTGGGGGTAGTGCCTCCAGGGGCCGTATAGTGTATAGTTGTTGTGCGTGGTTATATAGTTTTGAGTTGGGTTAACGTGATATGGACGTGCTATACGTTATATATGACTAGTATAGAAAGGGCATGATTTTATATATCACAGGTGGGGCACCCGCCCGCGTAGTCCTCAGCCACAGTTATCAACTGCTTAACCTTCCCCTTGCCAAGCCTGACCCTGCTCCTTCCCGGGGTGTTCCTCGTCTTGGCCTCGCCCTTTTTTGGCTCTATTACTGCTACTGGCTCTATCTCCTCCCTCTTCTCCTCCTCGCCCTTCTTTACTCCGAAGTATATTACCTGCTGGCTCTTACTCTTATCCCTGTACACCGTGGTCCCCTTTATCCTGAGCCTCCATGCCAGCCAGTAGGCCTTCCACACGCTCTCTACAGGCTCGTCGTGCCTCATGTTTATTGTTTTACTAGTCCCGGCATCGACCCATGCCTGCCATACCGCCTGGTGGAGTAGGTGGTATTCATAGTCTATGTCGTGCGCGGTCCTGTATATCCTCCTGAGCCTCCTCGGCACCCATTTAATATGGGCTATACTACCGGTCTCGGCTATGGCCTCTATAACCTCCGGGTCGTCCATCTCAAGGCGGCGGAGCTCTTCCAGGAATAGTGGCTCTACCTCTATGAATGTGCCTACTGCAACCTGCCTCACGTATGCCAAGGCGAATAGGGGCTCTATGCTGGCGCTCGCCCCGGCTATTATACTGATCGTCCCTGTCGGCGCTATGCTAAGGTATGTTGCATTCCTCAATCCATGCCTCAGCGCCTCGGACTTTACCCTATCCCAGTCCACCTTGGGCCTCTCGGCGAGGACCTCCAGGAGCCTTCTACTCGGGGGCTCCCTATACTCGTCCCTACCAGTCTCTTCGGCCACAATGTTCAGGTAGTCCTCGGGGCTGTCGAAGGGCAGTGTCTCGTGGAGCCATCTATACAGCTCCGGGTTCCACGCTGGGAAGGGCCCCTTCTCCCTAGCTATCCTCACCCCCTCGTCATACGCGTTCCAAGCTATCCACTCTGCAACACTCCATGCAAGCCTTATAGCGTCTGGACTGTCATAGGGGATGCCTAGCCTGATCAGCATCCTAGCCCAGCCCATAACCCCTAGCCCTATCTTACGGGTCCTCAGGTTGGCCTCCTTGATCTGCCTTAGCGGCGGGTCGTTGGCGTCTATAACATTATCCAGGAACCTTACGGCCAGCCTCACATCCCTGCCTAGAGCCTCCCAGTCTATTGTAGTCTTACCATCCCTCTCCACAACATATAGTTCTAGATTTATGCTTCCTAAATTACACGGCTCCCATGGAAGTAATGGCTCCTCTCCGCAAGGGTTAGTCGCATTTATCTTGCCTAGGTACCATACCGCGTGTCTCCTATTTATTTCGTCTATGTTTATGAATCCTGGGTCGCCGCTGTCCCATGCTCCTTGTACTATCTTGTTGAAGAGTTCTCTAGCCTTCACGGTCTTCACAATGGCGTTCTCGTTCTTGGC
>JALWGG010000264.1 GCA_027013765.1 Acidilobaceae archaeon | reverse complement strand
CCTCAAGCCCCACCCTATCCAGCTTATAGACCCCTCCCACAGGCTCTATAAGCGACTCGAACCCCCCATACCTAAGCCTCAACCCCCTATACCACTCCAAAACCGACGCCCTGCCAGGCCTCCCTAGCATGTCAACGACCCAGCTGGAGACGAGCCCGGTGCAGTGGGGCGGATACCCGACCCTGGAGTGCTCCTCATACAAGTCCACATCAAGCCCCGACTTGAGGGTGTAGAGCGCTGATATGAGGCCGGAGAAGCCCCCGCCTACTACAGCGACGCCTCCCAGGCCTCAGCACCCTTCAAACACTTCCCACGCTCCAGAGCCTCCCTAACCATGGAGTCGAACGCCTCAGGGTCGACCAGGCCAGCGAACCCACCGACAACCCTGCCGCCAACGAATATGAGGACCGTGGGGACACCGGAGATCCCATACAACGCTGCAAGCCTAGGATGCCTGTAGACGTTAACCCTTACAAACACAGCCCTACCCCTATAATCCTCTGCAAGCCCGAGGAACACGGGGGTCAGAGCCCTGCAATAGGGGCACGTCGGAGAGTAGAACATAACAACCACTACACGACAAGACCTAACCAGCTCGACAAGCTCCCCCGCATCAACCAAGTCATACCCAGGCTCAGGCACGGAATCCAGGCTACAACACCTACCAGCCCTACTAGCCTCAGCAAGAATCCTCATCTTAACCCTAGCAAGGACCTCGCCAAGCCCCTCATCCACCCCAAGACACCCAACAAGGAAGAAAAAACGATTCCTTAAAAACATGCACACAAGCAATACAGAAAACAGGGCCCGTAGCCTAGCCAGGACAAGGGCGCCGGCCTCCGGAGCCGGAGGTCCCGGGTTCAAATCCCGGCGGGCCCGCTACCAGACACTTCTAAACCATTGTTAACCCTGGCGTTGAATGTATCGGAAGTCGAGACCTCAAAACAAGGGCCGAAGCCCTTCGCAGGATTAATAATCTCGCTGGTATTTTGGTTAGAGGTTGTTAATTCCTTATTGATGGGTTAGAGGTAACGGGATTTATGTTTCGTGGAATATTTTGTATATTTGTACGTGTTCTTCTTTCTCTAGTAGGTATTGGTCGTCTTCTGGGTAGTACTTGGCCTTCCATGGGTCTCCTCCTGTGAAGTGTCTCATGGCCTCTATGGAGTCCCATATTGTTATTAGGAGGAAGTGGGTAACATCACCCTCATCCCTCCTGGTGAAGATGACCTTCCTCAGGCCAGGCACACTCCTATAGTCGGGGACAGCCCTCTCCACGAGGAACTCTTCATACTCATCAGCCACACTCCGCCTAGTAACCCCGTGCCAGATCCGGACAAAACCACTCAACACAGAGACACCCTGACCTGGATACTTGCGGGATATGCTATTTATTTCTATGGATATCGAGGAAACACTAGATGGCCTTGATACGGCCCCCTCTAGGGGAGGACTGCTAGCCAGGGCACCCGCTTGAAGTCCTCGTCAAATGTTAGGATCCTCTCTATGCCGTAGTGTTTGCATGTCTGAGCTATTAGGGCGTCGGCGGGTAGTAGGTGATATTTTCTGGCTGTATTGATGAGTTCTTGGGGCGTTGCTTTATCTTCTAATACGGTCACTTCCGCGTCCCTTAGTAGCGTGGTTAACTCGTTTAGATCCGCCTCGAAGACGCCGTAGCCGTGGGTCTTGATGTGTTCCCTCAGCTTCTCTATACGCCTTATCCCCAGCTCTAGCCACGCCTTGGTCCTCACAATGGTGAATACTGCCTCATCTATCACCCGGATGCTAGTGTATAGCTCGTCCTCACCCGAGATTATGTCCTCTACCAACTGAGAGTATGGTTTAACATCGTGGAGGTAGTAGATTATAGCGTTGGTGTCTAAGAACAGCATTACTGCTCCTCAGCCTCCAACATGAACCTGTCGAGAAGCTCCTTGGGGGCAGGGCCCAGAGCCCCCCGATGCTTCCTGAGGAGCCTCCTCCTATCCTCAACAGCTATAATCTTAACTACCATTTCCTCTCCTTCTCTAAACTCTAAGGGTTCTAGGGGTTTCAACACGCCCTTCTCATACTTAACCCGGATAACCTTAGACAATCCAAATCCCCCATACCTTATAGACTGCTCGGAGCCTCTAAGCCTTTACCCCTAGTGTTGCATTATTATCAACTTCGAAAATCGGAATGGAGGAGTACATTAGAGTTTATGTTGCATCTTATGGCGATATTATGCAACTACCTGTTTATTGTATGGG
>JALWGG010000263.1 GCA_027013765.1 Acidilobaceae archaeon | reverse complement strand
AAGTATCCCATAACGCTAGACAACGCACCCGTATATAACCCGAGCTTTGACGTGACCCCTCCAGAGCTAATAACAGCATTTATAACCGAGCGGGGCATCGTTGAGAGGCCCTTCGAGGAGGGATTCAGCAGGATCCTCAAGGGATATCCGGCTTAACCGCTTTATTAACCCAAACTAATATAATAGTGGGGGTACCTGATTGAAATGAAGGGCCCAGCCTCAAAGACCCTAGGCATGGTGGACGAGGTCCTCACGGTAGAAGGATACAGGCTGTGGGGCGCGGCTTCCGGGGCCTCACTAGTATATTCGGTAGGACACCTTGACCCGCGCTTGGTTGCATCAGACCTGTCTGGCAGGAGGGAGACTGTTATAGTAGCCGGGCTTGTTGAGCATGTAGCCGTTGACCCCGAATCCGACTGGATAATCTATGTGTTAACTCTCCCAAATGGGAGGCAGTTTGTCGAGGCGTATAACATCAATAGCGATGAAAGGGTTAGGATACTCGGTGTTGATAGAAGGAGTATTACGGGGCTAGCATGGAACCAGGGGGTTGGTGCTGTAAGCATCTCTTACAGGAATAGTACAGAGGTCAAGGTGTTCACTGTCGGCTCGTTTAGCATAGATGTGGGTATAAAACTCGACGGCCACATTATAGTGGAATCTATTAATAGAGATTATATAATAGGCGTCACAGCCTCTGGGGAGGGCCGGACGGAGCTAGGCATAATACCCATAAACGGTGGGAGGCTGAGCAGGGTCACGGCATCCCCTGGCAACACCAACAAGATGCCAAAGGCTAGGGACGGCGTGGTATCCTTTGTAAGCGGGAGGATAACGGAGGAGATCTACATCCTAGACCTGGAGTCTATGACGGCCTCGCCAGCAAGCCAGGGGTATAGGGATTACAGTGGGGATAGGATCTATGAGGTAATAGATTATGGGTGGGCTGATGACAGGCTCTGGGTCATAGGAAGAGGGAGCCGGGGAATAATGGTTTACCTCGACGGCAAGAGGATCCTGGAACCGGGGAAGGGGATCGGAACCCCCCGGAGGGGTGCCTGGGTTAAGGGCAAGCTCGTGATTGAGCACAGCACGGTAGCGAACCCACCCTCCCTAGCTCTCACCGAGGTCAACAATACTAAGGCAAAAACCCCACGGAACATACGTGGAGGCTCCGTAGTCACAGGGCTAGCCAAGGCTAGGTCCTCGATGATCTATGTAGAGTCGGGGAGCCTAAGGATACCAGTCTTCAAGGCAGAGCCCCCCAACACCCACAGCCCAGCCCCCACGATCCTATATATACACGGGGGGCCGTGGGACAGGGTTGAGGACTCCTGGAACCCATACATAGCACTACTGCTCCAGCTAGGCTTCAGGGTGATAGCGCCAAACTATAGGGGCTCCATGGGTGAAGGGCTCCACTTCGCAAGCCTATCCCTAGGCGACCCCGGGGGAGGCGATCTGGACGATGTACTAGCAGTAGCTAGATGGGCGAGGAGTAGAGGGCTGGCATCGGAGCTACACCTCCTAGGGATCGGGTATGGAGGCTACCTCGCACTACTAGCAGCCTCGCGGGAGAAGAGGTTATTCGAGACGGTGGCTGCGATATCACCTATAGTCGACTGGGAGGATATTGAGTCCAGCGACCATGAAGCCGCAGTCACGGTAAACACATTGTTCAGTGGCTCGCATGAGCTTATGAAGAGTAGAAGCCTACTAAATACAGGCTACAGTATCGAGGCCCCAGTCCTAATAATACAGCATGGCAGAGGGCATCATAGGAAGTCTGAGAAAATACTAGAGTATGTAGGAAGGCTACTGGGAGAAGGTGCAAGGGTCGAACTACACCTGCTACCTACAGGCTACCCAACCATCGGGCGCGGGCTACTCCAAACCCTACTAACACTAGCCATGTTCCTATCCAGGGGAGACTGGCTGAGGTGACAAGCCCTTATATCCGCTAGACATCCACTACTAGACCCTGGCTTGATGAGGAGGAATCCGGGATCAGAGCCCACTTGAGGCTATGAAGATGCGTAACTTCGCCGAGGGTGCATGGGTATGACGTGTAACATGTATAAGATCGGTTCATGGGAGCGCGTGGAGTTAGGGGAGGTCCTCTCCTGTCTAAGGGGCGACGGCTGGATAATCTACGTGGGCGAGGTCCATGAGAGGGAGTGGATAGTAAATTGCATTCGATCACTAGTCAACGCCCTAAAGGATAGGATAGGCTTCATAGGGATGGAACACTTCA
>JALWGG010000262.1:14001-22379 GCA_027013765.1 Acidilobaceae archaeon | reverse complement strand
AGGTTGATGCCGCGCCAATGGAATTAGCAGGGCTCAGGGTTGACCTGGGCCCAGATGAGGTCCCCACCTTCTGGTATAATATCCTCGCAGATCTCCCAGAACAGGTACCTCCACCCCTGGATCCAGAGACCGGTGAGCCAGTGGCTCCAGAGAAGCTTGCCAGGATCTTTAGTATCGAGCTCCTAAAACAAGAGGTTTCCGGTGAAAGGTACATAGAGATTCCCAGCAGTGTTAGGGAAGCCCTAGTAGTGTTTGGCAGAAGGCCTACACCACTCTTCAGGGCTAGGGGGCTGGAAAAATACCTGGAGACTCCAGCCGAGATCTATTTCAAGTATGAAGGCATCACCCCAACAGGAAGCCATAAGATAAACACTGCACTAGCCCAGGTATACTATAACAAGATGGAGGGTGTAGAGAGGCTGGTGACAGAGACGGGAGCTGGCCAGTGGGGATCAGCCCTTGCAGCTGCAGGCGCATATTACGGAGTTAAGGTTAGAGTGTATATGACTAGGAGTAGTTATAAGCAGAAGCCATACAGGAGGACTTTGATGGAGCTATTTGGAGCAGAGGTATATCCAAGTCCTAGCGACAAGACTAGTGTTGGGAGAAAGTTTCTGGAGGAGGATCCCGAGCATCCGGGAAGCCTGGGTATAGCAATCAGTGAGGCTATAGAGGATGTATTATCCGATGAGAAGGCGAAGTATAGTCTTGGTAGTGTTCTAAACCACGTATTGCTGCATCAGACAGTAATAGGCCTTGAGGCTGAGAAGCAATTCAACGAGCTGGGAGTCTATCCGGACGTCTTCATAGGATCTGTAGGAGGCGGCAGCAACTTTGCCGGGTTCACGTATCCCTTCATAGGTAGGATGCTAAGAAAGGGAGAGAAGGCTAGATTTATTGCTGTGGAGCCTAAAGCCAGTCCCTCCATGACTAGGGGCGTCTATACATATGACTATGCAGATACAGGAAGACTAACCCCAATGTTGAAGATGCATACAGTAGGCCACCAGTATAAGGTTCCACCCATACATGCAGGCGGTCTCCGATACCATGGAGTAGCGCCCACACTAAGTATATTACTGAAACACGGTGTAGTAGAGCCGGTAGCATACCATCAGACAGAAGTGTTCAGGGCCGCACACATATTCGCCAAGACTGAGGGAATAGTTGTGGCCCCTGAAACTGCCCATGCGGTGAAGGCTGCTATAGACGAGGCAATAAGGGCTAAGGAGCTGGGGAGAAGGATGATCATTGCATTTAACCTAAGCGGACATGGCCTCCTAGACCTTCAAGGCTATAGAGACTATCTAGACAACGTGCTAGAAGACTATGAGCCGCAAGAGTTACCGATTAGAGGCTCCTAGCACCGTTCAATTTAATAACCACTACCCACACAATTATTTACCTAGAGGTGTATGTGCCATGCCAGTCTTCCTCGTCTTATCGAGGCTCACGGAGAAGGGTGCAGAGACGCTACTAACTAGGCCGGAAAGGGTTAAGGAAGTCAATATGGAGCTTGAAGGCATGGGCGTCAAAGTTAAAGAGCAATACATAATGTTGGGAGACTATGACTTCGTCAATATAGTTGAAGCCCCCGACGAGGCTACACTCTACAAGGCACTGGTGAACCTGAATAAGAGGGGGACAATAAAGACGTCTACATTCAAACTAATCCCGGTAGACGAATTCTTGGAAGAACTCAGAAAACCCTAAATAATTAAAATATTTTTATATTACTAATGTATTATTTTAATTATTTTAACGCCTAAAACAATCTATCAGACACCCATAGATGTATCGCACCTATCTTAACTGGCCTCACAATAAGACGGCTATAGATACGTATACAATGTGGAGAACCTAAATAAGCCTAAACGGCCTTTGAATGAGTATAGTGGAGGTGGTCTATATTTCTCGCTAGGATGCCCGAAGAAATACATTCAAGGTACAGGAACCGGCCTATAATGAAACTCATAGAAAAAGGGTATTAGGGACCGTGGGAGAGGCTGCGCGTCTCCCATATCAGGGGATATGAGCTACATGTCAAGAGTGGCAGCTGGCAGGTGGAAGGTCCTCTACGCATGCTATTTCACGTGCTAGACCCGGAGGTCGCTAAAGATCCTGAACATTTGATCGTTTATGGAGGTACTGGGCGGGCTGCTAGGAGTTGGGAGGCGTTCGAGTCTATAGTAGATACTTTAATGGAAATGGATGAGGATGATACACTTGTAATTCAGAGCGGGAAGCCTGTTGCAGTGTTCAAGACTCATAAACTAGCTCCTAGGGTTGTGATCAGCAACGCCATGTTGGTCCCAAAATGGGCTGACTGGGATTATTTTAGAGAATTGGAGCGGAAGGGCCTTACAATGTATGGTCAGATGACGGCTGGTTGTTGGGCCTACATAGGCACGCAGGGGATCCTCCAGGGAACCTATGAAACGTTTGCGTTCGCGGCGGAGAAGCACTTCCCCGATGGCACTCTTGAGGGTAGGCTGGTCCTATCAGCAGGGCTAGGAGAAATGGGTGGAGCCCAGCCGCTGGCAGTTACAATGAACGGGGGCGTGGCCCTGATTGTCGAAGTTGACAGAAGGATGATCGAGAGGAGGATTAGGCACGGGTATCTAGACACCTGGACAGACGATTTGGATAAGGCCATTGACATGGCTTTAAAAGCGGTTGAGTCCAGAAGACCTCTTAGCATAGGACTACTGGGTAATGCAGCCGAGGTATACCCGGAGCTATTGAAGAGGGGTATAATACCTGATGTTGTCACCGATCAGACTCCCGCCCATGACCCCCTCAGCTATATCCCCGCCGGGATGGGGCTGGATGAGGCTGAGGAGCTCAGGGATAGGGATCCTCAAGCATACATTGAAAAGTCTCTTGAGAGCATGAAGTCGCATGTAAAGGCTATGGTTGAGTTCAAACGTAGGGGTTCGATCGTTTTCGAATATGGAAACAATATTAGGAAGATGGCTTATGAGGCAGGCCTCAGGGAGGCATTCGAGTTCCCCGGCTTCGTCCAGGCATATATAAGACCCATGTTTGAGGAGGGCAGGGGACCCTTCAGGTATACAAGCCTAACAGGCAACCCGAAGGATATTGAAAGGCTGGACGACGAGCTAATAGCCACCTTTAAGGATAATAAGAGGCTTGTCAGATGGGTTGAGAAGGCTAGAAGACATGTAAAGTTCCAGGGGTTACCCGCACGAGTAGTATGGCTAGGATACGGGGAGAGGTCCAGGTTCGGGAGGATCATGAACACGCTGGTTAGGCTAGGGGAGATAGGGCCCATGTGGATTGGGAGAGACCACCTAGATGCAGGGAGCGTTGCAAGCCCCTACAGGGAAACCGAGGGGATGAAGGATGGAAGCGATGCAATAGGAGACTGGCCCATACTCAATGCCCTGTTAAATGCGGCCAGCGGCGCCACCTGGGTCTGCTTCCACCACGGCGGAGGAGTCGGGATAGGTTATAGCATACATGCTGGTATAGGCCTTGTACTGGATGGAAGTGATGAGAGCATGCTTCGGGCTGAAAGAGTGCTGAATAATGATCCCGGCCTGGGAGTTGTCAGGCATGCAGACGCGGGATATGAAAGGGCAAGGCAAGTCCTGTGTGAAAAGGGGATCTGGAGTCCAATGATCAGTTGTTAGCAGAAGGCCCCACCCTTTACCCTTTTTTGGCTTCAGCACATAACCACAGTTTATTGGTGGCCTGGGATTGCTTGAGTTTAGATTCGCGGATGCAAGGATCTGGAGGTATATGATAGCGAGTATCGAGAAGATCTTGGATGAATCCGTATTTGTCGCTACAGGTGAAGGCCTAGCACTAAGAGCCCTGGACACTAGCCATGTTGTAATGGTCGACCTATTCTATCCTAGAGACGCTTTTTCAGAGTTCAACCTTGATTCTGATGAAGCGTCCTTCGGAGTCTCATTCGGCATACTATCTAAGGTCCTCAGACGTGCTAGGAAGGATGACGCTCTTGAGGTTAAAGTTGACGGCTCATTTATAGAAATAGGGTTCATTGGAAGGGGTGTTAGGAGGTTCCGGATACCACAAATAAGCCTAACATTAGAGAAACTACCAGAGCCCAAGATATCATATACGGTAGAGGCCCGAATGCTTAGCACCACCTTCAGGGACGCCATAAAAGATATTGAGCCTATAGCAGACGTGGTCTCCTTTCAGGCACTAGATGACCAAGACACTCTGATCCTGAGGGGACGAGGAGATATAGCTAGCGGGGAGGCAGAGTTCAGTTTAAGCAAGGGTAGCCTAATTGATTACAGGGTGGAGTCGCCAGACACTTCCTCATATACTTTAGAATACTTTACATACATGACGCAGGCAGCTCAGGCAGCAGATATCGTTTCCTTAAGGTATAGCTCGGATGCTCCAGTAAGGGTCGATATAGAATACCAGGATGGTGGTAGGCTAACGTTCTATGTGTCTCCAAGGATCGATTGAGGAGTGCAAGTCTCCATAAAGATGCGTATCTACCAAACCATAAATTACATATAATCCCGTCCTCCGCGGTGTGATGAAACGATAACGGGGGTGGGCGCTTGCTTTGGCCAGAGGTACTAGTAGGTGTACCGGGTCATCACTTGATTCTAGCCTCGTCTGGGAGGGTTCTTGGAGGCCTGAGAGGGATCCTGTGGGATCCATAATCCCTCCCATATACCTGTCGGCCATATACAAGTATCCCGACGAAGATAAGGCGGTTAAACCGGTAGTTGGAGACTTGAAATATAGCAGGGAGAACAATCCTACCGTGTTACTGCTAGAAGAGTCCTATTCATGCCTAGAGGGTGGGAAATGGGCTCTAGCATTTAATAGTGGAATGGCAGCACTAGCCTCAGTCATGCTAGCTCATGTAACCCCCAAATCCAGGGTCACGATTGCCCGTCTCGTTTACGGGGCTACCAGGAGTCTCCTGGCCAGTCTATGGAAGAGGATTAGATTTGACTACAATGTGAGTGGGCCTCCATGGGAGGATCTTCTAGATGCGGCGGAGTACTCCGATATAATCCTAGTTGAGACGATAGCAAACCCTACCTTGAGGATACCCCCGCTACATGAGTTGTTGAAAGCCTGTAGGGATACCTGTAGAGTTATAGTGGATAACACGTTTGCATCCCCTATACTCTTCAGGCCGCTTGAAATGGGAGCCTGGCTGGTGGTTGAAAGCTCAACTAAATACCTTTCAGGGCATAACGATGTGGCTGGAGGACTAGTTGCTGGGCAGGATATGGATGATTACAAAAGGATCTGGGAGTGGAGAAGGCTCCTAGGCACTGCTCAGCAGCCCCTGGACGCTTACCTTGTATTAAGGGGGTTGAAGACCTTACACCTACGGGTCGAGAGGGCATCCAGGAGTGCGTTGGAGATCGCTAAATGGCTAGAAAGGCATCCAAAAGTATCTAAAGTATATTATCCGGGTCTACCCAGCCACCCGGACCATGATTACGCCAAGAAGCTCTTCAACGGGATCTACGGCGGGGTTGTAACCTTCGAGTTAAGCAACGGTGATCCAATCAGATTCCTATCCAGGCTCAGAATAATAGCTCCAGCACCTAGCCTTGGAGGGGGTGAAACCCTAGCAACGCTCCCCTACTACTCAAGCCACAGGGGATTACCAGAGGAGGAGAAAGCTAGACTAGGAATAACACCTAGACTAGTCCGTCTCAGCATAGGGCTTGAGAGCGTAGAGGACCTGATAAACGACTTAAACGAGGCACTGAGGCATGGCTAAAGCACTCTATATGCTCCTAATACGCATAGACTCAAGCATACAAGTCCGGATAAGAGGGGCATCATACAACCTCCAACCAGGATACTACCTCTATATAGGCTCTGGCGGGGGCCCAGGCGGGGTTCATGCAAGGCTCAGGAGACACCTAATAAAAGAGAAAAGCATACACTGGCACATAGACCAGATAACCACCAACACTGATGCACATATTATTAAAGTCTGGATATGCAACAGCTTATGGGGGCCATACATGGAATCCAGAGTAGCGTTATGCCTAGAAAAACACTTAGACCATGGACCCCCCGGATTCGGCTCTAGCGATGACAGGCATGCAAAAACTCATTTATTCGCCATAGGTATTGACCTATCAAGCCTTGAACCTATCCTCAGAGAGTGTTGCCAGGACCTCCTAGAAGAGTATGATATCGACGAGTATCTGGGTGAGTAACATTGATGCGTCCAGCAAGCACCATCATTTTATTACTACTGGTTACGTCTCTTCCGCTAATCGGTTACGCATCCAAGGATACCTACATCTATAATGGAGTATTCTATACAATATATAATGGAAGAATAGTAGACACAATTATCATAACTATCGAGTTAGATACGGGTGACGGGCTGATAAGAGTCAAGGAACCTATACAGGATCCACGTCTCAGGGGCCTCATAAGGGAGGCTCTAGTCACGCTATTCAACTCCAAATATACAATTGGAGGAGATACTGAAATAGACCTTGTGTATTTCTCGAAATCAGATAACGGCCTCTATCTTTGTAGGAATGGCAAGATAGGTTACATAAACGAGGGAGGGTTGTCCGGTTCCATTATAGTTCATGGTGATATAGGCATCATACTGTTGGGAGCAGTTAAATCCGTGAAGACGCCTAGCTACATTCTAGAAGTAGAGCTGGCATCATCCCCCGAGCCTATATGTGGTGTAAAGATCCTGGATAGTAGTAGGCTCACCTTTATTGGCGCCGCTACGTTTCTAGTGTTTGCTGGAGCGCTATACTCTCTAGTATATTGGAGGAAAAAGACTGTTCCCGAGTCTAGCGTGCCTGGTATTATCTATTAGAATACCTCTCTATTGCATCTCTAATCCTCTTCTTGGCCTCACCTGAACCTCTCCAGCCAGTCACTTTAACCCATTTACCGGGTTCCAGTTCTTTGTAGTGTTCGAAGAAGTGTTTAATCCTATCTTTTACATGTTGTGGTATATCGCTCTCATCATTCCAATCCTTGTAATATGGGTCAAGCTTTGGCTTTGGGACGGCAACTATCTTACTATCCGGCCCCTCCTCATCCTCCATATCCAGGATCGCTATAGGCTTAACCTCGATTACGGAGCCGGGCTGTAAGGGCTCTCTGCTTATGACGAGCACGTCAACCGGGTCTCCATCCTCCTCAAGGGTTCCCGGTATGAAGCCGTAGTTGAACGGGTATACCATACTAGTGTATAGGAACCTGTCCACCCTGATTATACACGCATCCTTATCAAACTCATACTTGACTCCACTGCTCATTGGTATCTCTATTAGGACATTGACAATATCGGGGGCATCACTCCCAGGACCCAGCTTTTCTAGGCAGCCCACTTCCACCACCATTACACCATTAAATCTTAAAACATATTTAAATACCTCTCAGAAGCCACTCCTAGAAGACTGGACGACCCAGAGATGGGGAGGAGGATGAGTGATGTCTAAGCCATTTTACGTGAAATTTGAGGTCCCCGAAGATCTAGTGGATAAGGTGTATGAAGCCGTATCAAAGGCCCGCGAAACAGGTAAGATAAAGAAGGGTACAAATGAGACCACAAAGGCCTGTGAGAGGGGAATCGCGAAGCTAGTAATAATAGCGGAAGACGTGGACCCACCGGAGATAGTTGCACACCTCCCAATACTATGCGACGAGAAGAAGATACCCTATGTCTATGTGCCTAGCAAGAAGAAGCTAGGAGAGGCGGCTGGTATAGAGGTTCAAGCTGCTAGCGCAGCTATTCTAGAGCCCGGAGAGGCAGACCCGCTAGTCAGGGAGATCATAGAGAAGGTGAAGGAGCTTAAATCAAAGGCTTAGAACCGCATGCTATAATTTATTTCCTCTACCCTATTCAGACGGCAGTGTGGGGTATAGCTGGTGGTGGAGGTGTCGAGTGAACAGCAGTTCAGGTATATAGTTAGGATAGCCGGGACCGATATTGATGGCAAACTTAAGCTTCCATACGGTCTAGCCATGATTAAGGGGATAGGGTATACTACCGCATTGGCGATCATAAGGATGCTCGGCCTGGACCCTGATAAGAGGACCGGGTTCCTGAGCGATAGCGAGGTAAAAAGGATAGAGGAGGCTGTAAACAATATGGACAAGATAGGGTTGCCCCCATGGCTCTATAATAGGAGGAAAGACTATGAGACGGGGGAGGATCGGCACCTAATCGGCGCAGACCTCCTATTCCATGCGCGCAGAGATATAGAGAGGGAGATCAGGATTGGATCATGGCGTGGAGTCAGGCATAAGGTGGGATTAAAAGTCAGGGGGCAGAGGACTCATACAACTGGGAGGCTTGGAATGACTGTTGGCGTCAAGAAAAAGAAGAAGTAGGTGATGCATGGTGG
>JALWGG010000262.1:0-13991 GCA_027013765.1 Acidilobaceae archaeon | reverse complement strand
GGCCTAAGCATCCCTGGATAAAGGAAAGGCTCCAGAGGGAGATAGAGCTCGTCGGCAGATATGGGTTAAAGAACAAGCGGGAGGTGTGGAAGGCTGAGACGCTTGCAAGAAGGCTCAGGCACCAGGCTAGGAGCCTTCTAGCACTTCCTGAAGAGGTGAGGGCTAAGGCTGCGAGGAGCCTCCTGGATAGATTGTATAAGATGGGGCTGGTTGAGAAGAATGCTTCTCTAGACGACGTGCTTGGTTTGACTGCTAGCAATATATTGGAGAGGAGGCTACAGACCGTAGTCTATAAGAAGGGGCTTGCAAGGACCATCTACCAGGCGAGGCAGCTAATAGTCCACGGCCATATAGCCATTGGGGGTAGGAGGGTCACGTCTCCAGGCTACCTGGTTTCGAGAGATGAAGAGACTCTAATAGACTATGCACCCGGAAGCCCATTTAAGGAGGCTAAGGCTGAGGAAGCCTAGGGGGTGTGAGTTATGGCGTTTCCGGGTAGAGAACTCAAGTGGGGCGTAGTCCACATATATAGTAGTTTCAACAATACAATCATACATATAACAGACCTTACAGGCGCAGAGACTGTTGCCAGGGTAAGCGGTGGAATGGTTGTGAAGGCTGACAGGGAGAAGCCTTCCCCCTACGCTGCAATGATCGCTGCCAGCAGGGCTGCACAGCAGGCCATGGCCCGTGGGATAGCAGCAGTCCATATAAAGGTCAGGGCTCCTGGGGGCCATGGGCCAAAGACTCCTGGCCCAGGTGCACAGGCAGCTATAAGGGCTCTAGCGCGCTCCGGCTTCATAATTGGCAGGATAGAGGATGTGACTCCAATACCCCACGACACGACGCGTAGGCCAGGCGGTAGGAGGGGTAGGAGAGTATAGCGTTGGAGGTGTAGGTGTTCCTTTGAAAAAAGTCACTATAACATCGCTGGATGATAAGAGGATGACAGTCCTACTTGAAGGATACAGTATACCCTTTGCTAACGCGTTGAGGAGGCTCGCACTATCTGATGTTCCCACAATGGCCGTAGACTTCGCCTACTTCTATGACAACAATACTAGCGTGTATGACGAGATAATAGCCCATAGGCTCGGCCTAATAGTGTTTAAGTCGGACGACGCGATCTACAAGTATAAATCCCCGGAGGAGTGTAAGGGGGTAGACCCCCCGAATCCGGACTGCTACGTGGAGATATTTCTGGAAAAGGAGGTCGACGAGAATTCTCCTACAGGTCAATATGTTAAGGCTGAGGACCTCGTGATCTCCGATGAGCTAGTGAAGCCCGCATACCCGGATACCCCCATAACCTACCTTGCACCGGGCCAACGGATCCACCTAGTAGCCTATGCAAGGCTGGGGAGGGGGAAGGAGCATGCTAAGTGGAGCCCGGCATCAATAGCCATACTCCAGTATGTACCGCTCGTGGAGGTTCTGGATAAGCCTAGTGAAGAGTGCAGGCAGTGCCTTACAGCATACCCCGAGATACTGGACGTTATAGATAAGGGTGGGGACAGGCTAATGTATACTAGGAATATCAACACCAGTGGGTTAAGATACTGCGCCGAGGGCCCGTGTAAGGACGCAATAACTCTTAGATACCTAAAAGACCGCCTAATACTAACAATCGAAAGCACGGGAGCTCTCAAACCGGAAAGGATACTCCTAGAGGCAGCGAAGAGGCTCTACGCTAGAGCTAATAACCTGAAGACTCTACTTGAAGCGGTAAAGGGGGTAGCAAGGTGAGGAGGACGGGTCCAACAAACGTGGTAGTCAGGAAGCTGATAGACTCCCTCAGGAAGGAGTCTAGGATAAACAATGCCCCGGTTTGGAGGAGGGTTGCAGAGCTGCTAGAGAGGCCTACTAGGAATCGTGTGGAGGTTAACCTAGGCAGGATCGAGAGGCACGCCCGGGAGGGCGAGATGATAATAGTCCCTGGGAAGGTGCTGGGGTCGGGAAGACTGTCTAAGAAGGTTACTATAGCAGCACTTGCATTCAGCGAACAGGCATTAATGAAGATAAAGGAGAGCGGGGGCCGTGCCATAACAATAGCTGACGCTTTAAGGGAGAACCCTAGAGGCAGGAATACAAGGATAATAGCATGATAGGTGGTGGCTAGAGGTGAGTGGGGAGATAGTGGTTGACGGGACTGGCCAGATACTGGGTAGGCTGGCCAGTATAGTTGCTAAGAAGCTGTTGGAGGGTGAAAAAGTGGTTGTAGTCAACGCCGAGAAGATCGTGGTAAGTGGTGACCCCGTCAAGGTCAAACAATTCTACAAGAGAACCATCCTAGGAGTCAAGAGCCACTACAGCCACAGGCTCAGGCCCAAGAGGCCTCGGAGCCCAGTCAGGCTGTTCAAATCAACAGTGAAGGGCATGCTCCCAAAGGAGAATAAGAGGGGGAGGGAAGCCCTATCAAGGTTGAAAGTATACATAGGCGTGCCCAACGAGTATAAGGGGAGGGATATGGTAAGGTTTAAGGAGGCTGACGCCAGCAGGTTGTCAAGAGATTATATAGAGCTTGGCGTTATAGCTAGAGAGCTTGGATGGAGGGGTAGGGCGTGAGCAGGCAGAAGCTGCAGAGGCTGGTAATAGCTACTGGTAAGAGGAAGAGGGCCATAGCGACTGCCGTGATAAGGCCTGGGACGGGGAAGGTTAGGATAAACGGCGTCCCCCTGGAGATCTACCCAATAGAGATGGCCAGGATAAAGATGATGGAGCCCCTACTACTTGCAGGGCAGGCTATAAGGAACCTTGTAGATATAGATGTAAGGGTCAAGGGCGGAGGCTATATGGGCCAGGCTGACGCGGTTAGGATCGCCATAGCCAGGGGGCTGGTCGAGTACTTTACGTGCAACGGTGGAGGAGAGGAGTGTGAGAGGATGAATTCCATAGCAGCCGGGCTCCGCAGGATATTTGAGGAGTATGACAGGACCATGCTCTCAGGCGATCCGCGTAGGACAGAGCCCGAAAAGTATATGAGGTACAGCGCCAGGAGGAGATGGCAGAAGTCATACAGGTGAGCCGCTATGCTGCCACCCGTGAGATGCTTTACATGTGGAGCCCCACTGGGACACCTATGGGATGAGTACCAGAGGAGGGTTAAACAGGGTGAAGAGCCAGGCAAGGTCCTCGACAGTCTTGGAGTTAAGAGGTACTGCTGTAGGCGGACCCTCCTAACGTCAATAACATATATTGAGGATGTAGCTAGATACTATACGCTCAGGGCTAAGAGGTATAGGTCTGGAGGTGTAGTGGGTTGAGCGGTCAAGTGGGCGAGCTACTGGTTCCGGCTGAGGTATATAAGAAGGCTGGAGTGGTATTTGGTACACAGATCTGCACACGGTATATGAAGCAATTCACATACAAGATCCTCCCCGACGGGTTCTACATGCTAGATGTCGCGAAGATCGATGAGAGGCTTAGGATAGCGGCTAGATTCCTAGCATCCTTCGAGCCAGAGAAGATCGCTGTTGCAGCGACCAGGATCTATGCTCAGAAGCCTGCCCAGGAGATGTGTAAGAGGGTGGGTTGCAAGGCTATAACTGGGAGGATCATTCCAGGCATATTCACCAACCCATACCCTGAGCACTATATCGAGCCAGACGTGGTTCTGGTGTCGGACCCCAGGACAGACAAGCAGGCTATAAAGGAGGCTGCAAAGGTTGGCATCCCGGTGGTTGCGTTCGCGGACACGGATAATAAGGTCGACAATATAGATCTTGTAATCCCGGCCAATAATAAGGGTAGGAAGAGCCTAGCACTACTCTTCTGGATACTGACACGGGAGATCCTGAGAAATAGAGGAATCCTGGCCCCAGACCAGGAGCTCGATGTCGGCTATGAAGAATTCATGGCCACGAAGCTAAAGAGGTAGTCACGGTATCCGCCCTCTCCTAAACATGCTCCTCCTACTTATTGGTACCGTGGCGTCAATCCCCATTTTGGATGTTAACCCGTTATCCGCGCTGGGGTCTAGCGTTGATCCCCTTGCATTCCTGATCAGGACTAGGTCCTTGTCCGCCTGGAACCTTGTGGCTATTGCCCACTCAACCTGGGCCGGATCGTCTGGGTCGATATCCCCGTCAACGACAACTACATGCTTTAGGGATGGGTGGCCTGAAAATGCAGCCATTATAGCATTCTTCCCATCCCCATCATGGTTCTTCTCTATAGAGACCACGGCGTGAAGCCACCCGCCGCTGCTGGGCGTCAATCGAACTTTGTATACCCTAGGGACGACCCTAGAGACTGAGTCCCATATCTGGGCCTCTCTGGGAAATCCCATCAGCATCACGTGCTCCAGCCCCCCGGATAGTATCACGTGAGTAAGCTCATCAGGGTTCAAGTATACCCTATCCACAACTAGCACTGGCTGCTTCCTAACGCGGTCATAAGTCATTAACGCGTCTACATATGGACCCTCATCTCCGAGCCTCCTAGTCAACCTACCCTCAACGACTGCAGCAGCCCCCACTGGGACAGGGTTCCCGTGTAGTGGGCTCTCATAGACCCTGAGCCCTCCCAGCAGCCTTGCAGCTATCCCAAGCTCGAATACTCCTAGAGGCGGTGTTAGTGCGGATGCAAGCATTATGACTGGGTTGACCCCGATTATTATTGTGACTGGCAGGTCCTCGCCGGAGTCTACTGCATCCTTGTATAGCTTGTACAGGTGCCGGGGTACTATTCTAACCCTGGCCTCCCCCCTATCTACAACCATCATCCTGTGTATGCTTGAGTTGCATATGCCCCCTCTACACGCTATGAATATTGATGATGAAATGTATAGGCCGCCCTCCCCCTCATAGAATTTGGCTGCTGGGAGGCTTAGGAGACCCTCAGGGGCCTCCACCAGCTTAGGGGCTCCCTCCCATGCAAGGTCTCCACCCCCCTTCTGCGCCTGTAGGAGTTTGTTGTAGGCCTCTATATCGTTTCCGACACCCAGTGCATTGTATAGCTTGCTCCTTGTATCTATCAGGTTTGAGGCGGACATCTGCCGTAGCCCGCGGATCCTGAATACTATAGCTGGGCCCTTCCCCTGCCACTCGCTTATTATCCTTGCAACCTCATACTCCCTACTAACCTCCCCAGGGATCTCCTCTACCTCAACCCCTTCTAGGAACCTTGCCAGCGAGCCGTCCTCCACTGTAGGCACCTCTATAGGCTATTCTTATCGCTGCCTTGACATCTTTATCTCTAATCCGCGGTATTGTTGCATGGAGTTGGCCATGCGTGCTCGTGTATTCCTCTCCAAGTACTATATACTCTACCCCTGCGGCTGACAGCGATGCCGCTGCCTCTTCAAATCCTGGGCCGTCTCCTAGATACACCTTTACCGACTTATACTTAATCACCCCGATAACCCCTGAGACCCTGGGCCCCACGGTATTGCATGGAACCTTACCCATATCCAATAGCATGCCATCACCCATGACGCTGAATCCGCAATCCCTTCCAGGGTCTATACCGATTATGACGCTCTCGAAGCGGCCGCTGGGTCCTGATAACGCGTCGAAGAGAGCGTTTTTGAAGCCAGGGGTATAGATTACCCGCGACGCGCTGACTACCGATAAATCATACAATGCCTCTTCAGGGGATCCCTTGGGCGGGGCTACAGCAACGTCAGCCTCAACGGGCTCCCCAGGAGCCGGGTAGATTATCAAGACCCCCTGCTCCTCCAGCAGAGGGGCTATCTCCCTTAACCCCCTCATCGACTCGGGGTCGCCCCTAAGCCAGGCTACTACTAGCCGATACGAGGCTTGGCACCCCGTCTAAGCTATTGCAGTGTAGGGTTTATTTTGTTGGGGGGTTTAGGGCTACCGCTGCCGCTCCGTAGAGGCCTGCGTGTCCTCCGAAGGTGGCTTTCTTGATTACTGGCTTCCATATCGCGTATTCCTCTAGGAACTTCATTATGCCTGGTAGGATCACGTCTATGTTATTTAGGAATATGCTGCCACCCATATATATCGCCTCTGGGTCATATGCTGCAGCTACCGATGCTATTCCTGCTGCGTGGACCCTGTTTAGGTATTCCGCGAGGCTAGCCGCGAAGTCGTCTCCTTGCTTGGCTGCTGTGTATAGCTCCTCTGGGGATAGCCTTGATTCTAGGGCTTTTTTATAGGCCTCTGTCTGTTTCCCCCTCCAGGATTCCGCATATATTTTAGCTGTCCATGGTATGCCGGTGCCTGACGCGATTGCCTCCCAGTGCCCCCGGCCACCGCAGCCGCATATCCTTTCCGAGTCTATATCCACTACCATGTGGCCTATCTCATGTGCATTCCCCCTTCTACCTAGGAGGAGCCTGCCGTCTACAATGAATCCCCCTCCGATACCCGTGCTTATAGTTATATAGCCTAGATCCCTGTACCTTGACCCATCGCCTAGGACCTTCTCCCCCCATACGGCAGCAACACAGTCGTTATACAAGTATACTGGGGCTCCGAGCTCCTCCTCCAGGGGGCCCTTTAACGGGAAGGTCCTTATGGGGTTGTTGGGCGTGTCTACAACCCACCCCTTTTCCATGTCTAGAGGGCCTATGCTCGCTATCCCCACAGCATCTATACTGCCTCCCTGGGAGACTTCACGGGCTAGACTTGCTATTGTTGATGCTATGATGGTTTTTGGCCCGCTCCTGGGGGTCCTTACAGTCTTCACCCTGACAAGCCTGGCGTCTTCGAAGAGTGCAACCCTGAGGTTGGTAGCGCCGAGGTCTACTGCTATAACCCTCAAGGTATCACCAGGCTATCCTTGTGGAGCATCTCCCTTTCCTTCAAGGCTATAAGCCTTCCCCCACTATGCGCCACCAGGATGCCGCCCCAATACGTGCGGGGCTCGAACCTGCTACCGGGGATCTTGTAGGGGCTAGCCTGGACTGCGTGAAACACTTCCTGGGCAGGCTTCACCCTGAATAGGCGGCCGCTCCACGAGGTACCTAGCACCCCTGAAACCTTCTCGGCAATCCATGAGAGCAGGTGTACCCCCTGGCCTGGGTCGGGCCTTCTCAGCCTCTTTACACCCCTCTCCACGGCCATCCCCGACTTTGATACATGCGTCTCAGCCATTCTAGCCCTGTATGCACTGTCATAGACCCCTAGCACGGTCGCTACGCTGTGTTGCTGCTCCGCGATCCTCTCAAGCAGCCTAAAGGACCTTGTGACGCCCACCTTAAGGCCCTTCCCGCCCGTGTGGATCATGTAGAGGGTGTACTCTGCCTTGACCTCCCTATCCAGGGCCCTGCACGCCTCCAGGGATTTGGGGGATCTGAGGCTCATGCAGATCTCATAGAGGCTCCTCAGGCTCCTCTTATGTACCCTGCAGTAGCCCTCCGCCTCCTCTGTACAGTATATCCTCTCCCAGGGGTTGTCCCTCTTATCCAGCGGGCCGTCATGCCACCTGCAATAGGTCCTCCAGGGGGCTGGGGCTATCTCCAGCGGTCCAGAGGCCCTCTCGGCATCCGCGTATCCTACCCTCTGTACTATAAGATCTAGGCCCTCAACCCTGTATACTGTTATCCTATATGTCTCCCCGTGGAGCAGGCTTGACACCTTCTCGACGCCGTCCTCGGAAACCCTCTTATGGATTAGCCTAAACACTGCCCTGTGGGGCATGAATAGTCACCAGTATATCCGGGGCCATGAGTCTCTAAGCTTTAGGATCGCGTTAAGCGGTATATGGTGTAGCCCCGTGGATTCTATGACTTCATATACAAGTTCATAGCTTGCCCTCTCAACGAGCCAGAATAGCATTTTCCCCTCCCATCCTCTCGGCCACAACTCCTTGTATACACTACTCCTATACTCGTCTATCATATTATTGATCACATTGCTCCTCCAGCCAGCTAGCTTCTCCACAGCCTCGATCGAGGCGTCCTCAGCACTCATACCTGAGTCCATGCCTGCCAGCGCTGTGGCATACCATATGCTCCTAGCAATAGATGCGATATCCCTTATCGGGGGCTCCAGCTCGTCCCTCCTAGCGGGCTCCCTATAGGGCTCCCCCTCGAAGTCTGTGAAGTATATACTGTCGCCGTCAATGTATGCCTGGTATAGGTGCAGGTCTCCATGTATCCTCATTATCACGTCACCTATTATGGTGTTGGTATATTCATACATCCACCCAGCCATCTCTTCAAGTGCATCGGCAGCCTCAAGCATTTGGAGCCTATCCTGGCCCTCGGCCATCCCCTTTATGATCCTGGCCCTAGCCTTTACACGGTTTATCCATGATTCTACGTGTGTTGCCGTGGCATTTGATGGTTTGCACCACTCCTCTCTACACTGGTATAGCGTGTTATGCAGCAGGGCTATGCTCCTGCCCAGCATCTTGTTGAGGCTGGGCTCCTCTACGCTGCCCGATAGCGCCTTCCTGGCATATTCTATATAGTCCACTGCCAGGGGCCTCTCTCCCATCCTCCTCGTGATGATGCCTGCCAGTATATTGTCATATCTGATGGAGCATACGTAGCCTGGCGAGATCTCGGGGGCCCTCCTATCCAGGTACCTCAGCACCTTATCCTCAAGGTTGTCTTCTACAGAGACTAGGTTCACCTTTACAAGCTTCCCGTTGAGGGTTGCTATCACACTCCTAACCCCAAAACCTATTATGTCCAGGCTTGCCTGCTCCATGCATCCTCTAACACCCGGCATCCTGCCGCTAACCAGGTCCCTGATAAGGGCCCCCACCCCGCGCCCAACCTTTATCAGGTATGCTGATTTGCCGCATGCACTAGCCTTGATTATTATCGAGTCTCCCCACTCCATGCATTCCAGCATCCTAGCATCTCCGCATACCCTCGCCAGCCCAGAATTCCCCAGCGCCTCTATAGCTTTCTCCCTGCAATGCTCCACAAACTACACCTGCATAGTGTATATTGCGTATCGAGTATATTTAGGTGGATGGGAACAACTTTAAC
The DNA here is from genome assembly GCA_027013765.1 of Acidilobaceae archaeon. Classification (GTDB taxonomy): domain Archaea; phylum Thermoproteota; class Thermoprotei_A; order Sulfolobales; family Acidilobaceae; genus S012-22. Next base: position 5,080 of record JALWGG010000262.1, on the reverse strand, counting down.
CCTGTAAGTATACTATCTTATATGGCCCCGCTGGAAGAGCCCGCAGGATCCCAGGGCCCGTGTCAGCGGGCTGGGATGACTGCAGGGTGTCAGGGGCGGGGCACAGGAGCAATATACATAGGGGCTGCCTGATTGACGCTAAGGGACCTTTGTGGAGTAGACCTGTGGCATGGCAGGATAGGGCCGTTGGAGGTCCGTATAAGGGGCGCCTGCAGAGGTGAGGCTGGTAGGATCGAGGACTTCTATAGGAGCCTCTCAAGTGAGACCCTATATAGCAGGTTTATGAGTATAGTTAAGGATCCCAGGCCATACATAGAGAGGGTATTCGACTCGCAGGGGATAGTCATAATAGCTGAGGCTGGAGGCAGGGTCATTGGAGTAGCTGAGGCCGTCCCTGCCACTGGCGATACGGCTGAGGTGGGGGTTGTCGTCCATGACGAGTTCCAGGGTATGGGAGTGGGGAGGGCGTTGACCATGGCGCTCTTGAAGGCTGCTAGAATAGCTGGGATCAGAAGGGCTAAGGCCTATGTGATGCCGGGTAACTATAGGGCGCTTAGGCTCGCCAGGAAGGCTGGATTCACTATAGAGAATAATTATGGTGATATGCTAGAGCTAGGCCTAGACCTGAGCCCGATCAACGGCTAATGGATATTCTACATTAATATTGCTATGTTAAGTCATATATAATTATAATGTATAGATTCTCGATACAATTGCTGGTTCTTAAAAACTTATTAGCACCCATATATCATAGATAATGAATGGAGCTTATTCGCTAGTAGGGTGTAGATTTAGATGCTTAAAGATGCTGTAGAGGACTACAGCACACATCCAATACTCTCAGTGGGCCCTGAGTCGGGGCTTGCAGATATATTGAATGTAATGGATAAGCATAGGGTTAGGAGGGTCATGGTTAGGGGTGTTGAGGGCTTCGTCACTATCGATTATATCGTGGATATAGTCTATAAGATGGAGTCATTCCTAGTGAACTCGGTATCCTTCGACTCAATACGCTCCTCGTCCCTTAGAACCATTAAACCCCCGCTAGTCAACGGCGGGTCACCAATTATAGATGTAGCAAAGATAATGCACAAGGCTAGCATAGACTTCGTCGTGGTTGATTCTAGAGAGTTTCTTGGAATCTTCACCGTTAGGGGGCTGCTAAGGGCTATAGAGGTTGGAGAGCTGCCGAAGCCCGCCCTACACTATTCCACCAAGCTCTACCCAGCTGTTGATATAGAGGCCAGGCTGTATGACGCTATTAAGGCTATGAGGACCTACAATGTGAGGAGTGTTCTAGTTACCGAGGCTGGGAGGACGATTAGGGGCGTGATACCCTCCAAAGAGATAATACATGCACTAGCCGAGTATGGCATGCATGCTATTAACGAGGAGATCCACGACGTGGTTAATCCTGTCGAGGCTTTTGCCTCGCCAGAGTATTCTATAGATAGGGTGGCAAAGATCATGTTGGACAAGGATACGGAGGTCACTGTGATCAATGTCGGGAGGGAGGTTGTTGGCGTGGTTGATGAATGGGGTGTTATACAGGCTGCCGCTGGAGTGGATTCTAGAGGGTTCAAGCTTGAGGAGTAATGTAGAACTCGTCTAGCGTGATCCTCTTATATGCGTAGACGTTGTGGGGATGGATACTCTCTATACTGTTTGCCTCCACCTCTATTACAGCATCCTTGATCCCCTCAGCATAGAGTTTTGAGGCTATGTTTACTATGGCCCTTCTCACGAGGTCCTCGACGAAGACCGGGTTCTTGAACGCCTCTATTATTAGCCTGGCTTCATCCCTCCTCTTTAATAGTGTTATTGTGGGGGCTGAGAAGCTTGAGAATAGCGCCCTAGCTATCCTCTCAACCCTGACGAAGGCTCCCCGGGTCTCTACCGTGCCCCTCAGAACGGCTTTCTGGCTATGGCTTGGAGCCTCTGAGGGGTTCAGTCCTAGGATCCTTGATATGGTGGCCTGGGCGCTCGGGCATACGGTCATCCCATACACTGTTACAGACACTCTCCACCTCCTTGAGCCGTCCCTGTGCACCTCCCCCGTTATCTCACGCTCTACAGGCCCCTCCCCACGTATCCCAGAGTACTCCACATCAACGTAGTACCGGGTCTTTGCACTAACCCTAGCCTTATCGGCGTATCCGTGCCTGTTTAACAGGGAGTGTGCAACCTTCTCTAGGTACTCCTCAAGGTATCCCGCCTCCCTGGGCGTCTCTATAGCGTCTCTAATAGCCTCTATATTCCTGGAGAGGTGGGCCCCCCTCCTATCCCCGTTGATGCCTACTAGAATGTCTAGCTCAAGGTCCAGGCTTATCGGGCCCTTTGGGCTCTTGATCACGACCCTACGCCTTACACCCTTGAACCCTACAAGGTCTAGGGGTATTGGGTGTTCTGGCCTTGTATCCTGGATTTCATCTTGTCTATACTCAGCTCCGCCACTACTAGGGGGTATGTTATCCCCTCCCTCTCCAGTACTCCTGGATCCACCTCCCCGATCCATCCCAGCTCCCCGCCGCTCTCTATTATGGCCGTCCTCCCACTCATTAATACTGGGTGCTTACCAGGTTTTACGGTGAAGTCTATTCCTAGTAGGCGTAGGAGTGTGTAGAGTGGGGCCTGGAGGTCCTCATAGCTGGCCTCATCATCCATTAACGCCATGCCTAGCCTAAGGTCCTCGACCAGCCCGTTACCGCCTCTCGAAACAGTTACTCCTATCTCGAAGAACTTGATTGGTTTATTCCTGTGGATATTGGCTTTTGCAGTGGCTATAAGGCTTGGTATTAGGCTACCCCTCAGTATACTGTACTCCTCCTGGACTGGGTTGGAGACCTCGACCAGGCCCTCTGGTGCTAGTGATGCTAGCCTTGGGCTTATCAGTGTCAGCTGCAGCACCTCCGTGAAGCCTAGGCCTACTAGCAGCTCTCTAATCCTCCTGGCAAGCCTCGTCTCCGGCAGTAGCTCCCCCTTCATGTATAGCTTGGGAGGGCTTGGCCCCAGCTCCTCATACCCTATGGCTATTGCTACATCCTCCACCAGGTCTATGTCCCTGAGTATGTCTACCCTGAATGGGGGGACCTCTACAAGGACCTCTCCGCCAGCCGCCTCCGCATTATGCCTCATATACCCTATGAGCTCTGCAATCGCCCCCGCATCCAGGCTCGTCCCAAGCACCTTGTTCACATAGCCTGCAGGGATCCTCCTTGCCTCGCCGCGCAGTATCGGCGTCCTACCTGCTGGTGCTCCTGAAACCTCCACCAGTCCTACCTCAACGCCCTCCCTGTAGGATAGTGTTGTGACGATCAGGTCGAGGACCTTGTATACAAGGCGCTCGTCTGTGCCTGTAACGTCTATGAAGAGGTCCCTGGTCCCCGGCTCTACCGCGGTTATGTTGCTATTGATCACGGGGGGCATGGCTATGACTTGGGGCCCCGATAGTAGGAATGGGTGCCCCGTCTTGGAGAGTGATAGCCCCCCATACTTCCTGCCCTGCTCGGTGTTCCCGAGCACCCATGAAGCCTCCACCTCTACATCCAGGCCTAGGGGCTTCATCTTGGTATCTAGCCCCAGCTCCCTATAGTATAGTTCATTGTGTGGGAGCTTTGATAGGTCGTGGAAGCCTATTGCTATCTTCCTACGCCTCCTCCCTATGGTGTCGTGGAGCTTCTCCTGGAACTGTATAAGGTCCTCCAGGTCCTCCTCCGTGACCCTGTAGTTGTAGACGACTGCAGCCGCTATATAGGGCCTCCCCGCTGGCGGGTCGACGTGGAGCCTTATGCCAGACTCCCTTACTGGAGGCATTGTCCAGCCCTTCTCAAGCCTCCTTATGCCCCTGACGGCCCTTGCTATCCCCTCGATGGCATACATGTCGGGCCTGTCAGGGTTTACCTCGACCTCTATGTACCCCTCTACCTCCTCGGCCTCGCATTTAAGCCTGAAGAGGTCCTCGGCAAGCTCCTCCACGCTACCCGATCCCGTGTACTCCAGGATCCTCTCCCTCCTGAACCTGACCACTGGCATTCTCTACACCCTCACGGGGAAGGATCTTATATAGTCTATATCCCTGGTGTACAGCATCCTTATATCGCTGATCCCATAGAATGCCGCTGCCAGCCTCTCGACCCCGAACCCCCACGCGCCCACGGGATAGTCTATGCCAGCCATGTAGAGGACCTCGGGCCTGAAGAGCCCTGCCCCGAATAGTTCAAGCCACTTGCCATTTGGCAGGCGCACGTAGCCCTCCACGCTAGGCTCTGTGAATGGGAAGTATGCTGGTTTAAACCTGACCTGGAGCCCCAGCCTCTCGAACAATTCCCTGAGGGTCCCTAGTAGCTCCCTGAATGTATAGCCGTTGTACCCCTCTATGCCGTCAAGCTGGTGGAATTCTGGCAGGTGGGTCGCGTCGACCACGTCACTCCTATACACCCTGCCGAGTGTGAAGAACCTTATCGGGGGCTTGGGCTTGCTTGCCAGGATCCTTGCAGAGACGCTGGTCGTCTGGCTCCTGAGTACTAGGCGTGCCGCTATCTCGGGGCTCCACTTATAGCCCCAACCCTCCTCATGCGCCGTCCTTGCCCTCTCCACCACGTCCCTATACTCCTCTATGCTAGCCTTGCTGGGTTCCTTGATCCATAGGGTGTCATGTATCTCCCTTGCCGGATGGTCCTGGGCCTGGAATAGCATGTCGAAGTTGAATAGCTCCAGCTCGACTACCGGGCCCCTGGCCTCCTTGAATCCCATCTCCCTCATCAGGTCCCTTAACATCTCTATGAAGTCTGTTAGGAAGTGTATCCTTGCCGGGAGCACGCGTGGGGGCTCAGCCGCTATGTTGTATGGCCTGAACCTGAAACGCCTCCACTCGCCAGTGGCTAGCATTTCATGCGTGAGCCTCGACGCCTCCACTGAGGTCCTCTCAAGGATCCTTCCGGGATCATCTACAAGCTTCATGACTGTCCTCTTCACCCTACTCCTCCTAACAAGCCCCCTGGATATGAGCCTCTCGACCCCCTCTGCCAGGCCTCCTCTTGAAGCCTCTTCAAGGGCCCTCCTCAGGCCCTCCACCTTATCC
>JALWGG010000261.1:1115-6989 GCA_027013765.1 Acidilobaceae archaeon | reverse complement strand
TCTGTCTGCTCTGCAATCCTGTGTATGGCATCTGCAATGGTTATCCTCATCCTCTCTCTTTCGTGCTTCTTCATCTGCCCGCTCAGGCTGACTGGCTGGAAGTTGACAGCTCTAACTATATCCACATGCTTTATCCCGAACCTTATTATATCGCCTAGCTCGTGATCATTGATCGATTTTATTACAGTAGGCACTAGGACTACGCTTGTCATCCCAGCCTTTCTAAATACTTCAAATGTGAATGGCACCTCATAGTGGTTCTTCCAGTTAACCTTGGGCGTGACACCATCAAAACTCATGTAAACTGTGTTGACGCCTGCTTGCCTTAACTCTCTTGTATACCTTACCGCATATTCAGGATCATTGAAGTAAAGCTCTGCAAACTTTATCCCATTCGTGTTTAACTGTACATGCCTTACACCCTCCTCCTTCAACATCTTTACTACATCAACGAGGTCTTCCCTGACCGTCGGCTCGCCCCCAGTTATCTGTATGACCATAGTGAATCCTTGCTTTTTGAGCTGCCTCACCTGGTATCTTAGATTCTCCAGGCTAGGTTCATAGACATAGCCAGCCTTCTCAGCGTAGAAGAAGCAGTAGAAGCATGCTATATTGCATCGGTTAGTTACTACAAGATTTGCTAGTGCTGTATGGTTTTCATGCATATTACATAGACCGCAGTTGTAAGGACATGGAGCTGATAATGTTACGTATGCCTTAACTAGTCCAGGCCCTTTCCCTGTTTCCTCGAACTTCATCATGTGATGATATAAGTTTACATCTCCGTAGTATAATTCTTCTATTTCCCCATGTTCTGGGCATACTTTTCTTATATAAACCTTACCATCTCTCTCGAATACTCTTGCTGGCAGGAGTCTCATACAATATGGACACAAACTACTAGTTACCCTTAAGTGCTTCTCCCCCTTCCTTAGCTTGGGCATCGGCCCCCCTATCGGTATCCTTTTACCAGCTATTTCTACGTAAACCTCCCCCTTTTCCCTGATTAATCTACCTGGTGCCGGTAGCGTCTCATTTTTTGTTATTCTAATTGGCTTCTCAGTTACTGCTGCCATCCTAATCACCCTTCTCCTTAGGACTCCCCTATTTCAAAAATTAAAATATCACCCAGGATATATAAGGGTTTCTATTTTTGAAATAGCATTATCCCTATAATAGCTCTCATTTGAACATCAAAATATATATTACTACTTTTACTTAAACATTGAAAAACACTAAAAGAACAGATAAAAGTCATTACCAAAGACAGGAAATAACGGGGGGACCCCTCAGATGAGCAACCTACGCGACACTGCATTGAAACTAGCAGAAAGACTGCGTAGTAGAGCTAATGCTATAGATGCATTAACCAGGGATCCTATTCAAGAAGTCACAACTTCAACACTAGACGATATACTTGAAAATAATGATCTAGTTATACTATACTTTACAGCAGAGTGGTGTGGACCCTGTATATCATTTTTAGCAACATTAAGAGAGGTTGCTATCGAAACTAATGATACTAGGATCTTTTGGGGAAAGGTCGATGTTGACCGTAGTTTCACGATAGCAGACAGATATGGTGTGAACCATATACCATCAATGCTTATACTATATAAAGGGAGAGTCATAGACTCGATAGTTGGTACACTTCAGAAGGACAAACTTATTTCAAAGATTAAACAATATATTAACACATACCTTAAGAAACAATGAAAGGAAGGGTTGAGAATCCCTTGAGTAGAAGCATTTCTAAGCCCCTATTATTATTCATTGACCTATTAATAATAATTTTAGTATTATTTGGATATAATCTAATTATTGGCGGCCATACAAGTTCAGAGCTAGAAGTCCTAACGTTGGGGCTTATAGCCTTTCTTATAATAATGTCTGGACACATAGCATCAATCTTACTTGTACCAGTAGCTATAATAGAGATTATGCTTGGAATGATAGCTTCAGGTTTTGGGGCTAAACCTAGTGAGGGTTTATTGCTCTTGTCAAATATCGGGGCAAATCTATTATTATTCATGGCTGGATCTGAGATCGACATTAGACTCCTTAAAAGAAGAGCATATCACTCGGTCATACTAGGTTCTATAAGCTTCTTAATCTCTAGTATTATAGCTATTATTATCTACCTTAAATTTGAACTATCCGTTGGAGCATTGCTAATATTAATTGCCGGATTTTCTGCAACAAGCGTTGCACTCACATATAGTATATTAAAATCGTCTGGGCTCCTATCCACACGTCAAGGGCAATTAGCTTTGACTTCGGCTATGATAGCTGATCTTATTGGAATGCTACTCCTAAGTATAGCCACTGCATCTATAGACCCCATAATATTATTTTATATAGTAATCTTAATGGGCGTCCTTGCTATAGGGCCTTTACTACCTAGAATAAGTGGATCCCCCTTTGAATTTGAAATAAGACTTGTAACTATGGCAATAATAGTTCTGGGAGTCGCAAGCGAGATCATCGGCATGCACTCAGTTTTGACAAGCTTTATTCTCGGGGTTGTGGTATCCGAGACCGTGCGGAACAGGAAGATCCTCCAAGAGAAACTAGAGAGTATGGCTACTGGCTTCTTTACCCCGTTTTTCTTTATAGTTTCTGGCATGAAAGTGGACCCTACACTTATGTTAAATAGTATATTTATGGTGCTCGTTGTTGGTCTGTGTGTTGCTTTACTCAAGATGCTTCCTTCATACATTTACTTTAAACATATTATAGGAGCTAGTCCCTGGAGAAGCACTATTCTATCCGCTAGCCAGGTTCCACTACTTACTGTTACCATAATAGCGAGTGAAGCTGGAATCATGCTAGATTTAATAGACAACTCTCTTTATAATACTCTTATGGGGGTTGTTATTGTGACTAGCATAATCTCGACTGTGATTTCGTCAAGATATAGTAGAAGACATGGAGGAAAGTTGTTTTAGTACATAACTTCTTATTTCATCTATAGTAGGGAATTCTTTAACCAACTTGCCATCTTTTATATATATCTCCATCATTTTCTTCCCGCCCTTGCATGGCATGGGATCCTGTAGGAGGCTTATAACCTTGGAGCCATCAGGACATTGGTAGATCGTTCTGGCACCCGGAAGCTTTCCCCTCTTTGATATAGGTATCCACTTACCCTTCTTCTCAACTTCTACAATATCCATGCTTATATCTATATTAGGCGGCCACGCTATACTAGTTCCAACACCAAACCCGTCCACTATATCTCGCAACTCGGTTATGGATTCCTCATCAATCCCGCCGCTGACGAAGATCTTTACATGCCTATACCCATGTATATCCAGCGCCCATCTAACCTCCTCGACTATATCCCTCATCTTTCCTCTCCTACTGCTGGGCGTGTCAAGCCTAACACCGTATAAGTCCTCTCCTAGCTCTTCTGCGGCCATTAATGCCTCGACTCTCTCGTCAAGAAAAGTATCTACCAGAGCTATGACGGGTGATTCGTTCCTGAAGATCTTCGCATACCATCTCCATGCAGCTTTTTGGTCACCCATAGCTATTATTAGTGCATGCGGCATTGTCCCCTTCGGCTCTAGATTTAAATATTTCCGGGATAGATTTCCACTCACCCCATCGAGCCCCCCAATATATGCTGCCCTATCTGCGGCTGGCTGTACTGCCGGGTGTGTTGCTCTAAGTCCGAAGAATAGGACTGTCTTATCACCTGCTGCTAGCCTGATCCTAGCAGCCTTCGTTGCTATACTCGTTGAAAAACGTAGAACGCCTAGTAACGCAGTTTCCATTACTAGAAAATCTATTGGTCTCCCTTCTATAATCATTAATGGGTCTTTCCTCCTAAATATTGTGCCTTCAGGTATTGAGTACACAGTTACATTTCTACCCTTTAATAATGCAATCGCCTCCTCTAGGCCTGCAAAGACTGCCCATTCATAGCCCTTTGGTAAGCTGTATGCATGCACCTCAGCCCTTACTCTAGTATCTTCTAAGCCTGCTTCCTCAAGGATTTTCTTTGTTCTTATAAAGTAGATATCGGTGGCTAACCCATTTAATATCTCATCCTGCGTCGCCATGTATAGCCTGGGCTCCTTCAAGCCCCATACCCTTTATGCTTCTAGCAATTAAGCTGGCTTAAAACGCTTGGCTAAATAACAGGCTTATAACCCATCTAGTGTATCACATGCTATATGGAGGATGTTAGTGATGATAAGGCGTTTTAACTTAATAGTATCTCACCTACCAGGTGCAACTGCTAAGAGAGAGGCGATCATGGAGCTTAGGAGGGCTCTAAACGATGAAATAGAAATCGTGGCCACCCAGCCTAACTTGATATTTGCCAGAGTTAGAGACCCAGATAAAGCTGTTGAGATTATAAGGAATAGTATAGAAAAGAATACTGTGATACTCAGGGTTATACCAGTATACCGCGTTGTCGATCCAAACATTGAAGCCGTTAAGAAGGCTGTCGATGATCTAATGCTACAGGCGGGCAATGGAAGTTTCGCGGTGAGAGTTGACGGTTATCTTAGGGATGAAGAGGGTCGTTTAATGCATAGACAAGATGCAGTAATCCGTATAGCGGAGGGGATCGAGAGAGAGGTCAATCTGGATGATCCAGATATACTTGTCTATGTAAAAGTTGTCAGGTTAAGAGGAAGATACTCGGCCGCAGTGTTTGTAGGCCCCCCCTCACTAATACTGTCTACAGCAAAGATTGTATAGGGTGTCGATCGTCATGCCTAGACTCTTTGGAACCGCTGGCATACGGGGTCGATACCTGGAAACAGTGACTCCAGAATTAGCATACAAGATAGGGCTAGTTGTTGCAGCCTATGTGGGTAGGCAGGGGTCAGCTGTTATAGGGCATGATGTGCGCACTACTAGCCCTCTCCTAGCCCATATGGCCGCTGCGGGCCTGATGGCTGGCGGATTAGACGCTCTATATATGGGCGTGGCCCCCACGCCAGTTGTTGCCTACAGCGTGCCTAGAAGTAGGAGTAGGGCTGGTGTAATGGTTACTGCAAGCCATAATCCCCCGCCCGATAATGGATTGAAGGTGTTTGACCATGATGGAATGGAGTATACAGTTCCTATGGAGGAGAACCTTGAGGAGCTTATATTTAATGGGGATTTGAAGAAGTTCCATGCAGACTGGGATAAGGTAGGTTCTTTAATAAGTGCCGAGGAATACGTGGAAGACTATATCCGTAGCCTTGTCTCAGGGCTCGAAACATCCGGGAGAGACGCTTCATGGCTTAAAATCGCGATCGACTGCGCTAATGGCGCGGCTAGCTGGGTCACGCCTAGAGTCCTGAGAAGCATGGGCGTAGGTAGGATTGTTAGTTTTAATTGCCATCCAGACGGTACATTCCCTGGCAGGCATCCAGAGCCTAGACCTGACGTCTTATCAGGCTTCATATCCAGTGCCGAGGGCTTGAATCTACATGCACTCTTAGCCCACGACGGTGATGCTGATAGGCTTGCAGTAGCAATACCTGGGTTTGGTTTTATGAAGCAAGATCTACTGATCGCCCTCTACGCAATGTATAAGTTGCGCGATAAGAAGGGAGTCATAATAGTATCTGTCGACGTAGGCTTAGAAGTCGAGGAAGTAGTTGAGAAGATGGGTGGAAAGCTTGTTAGAGCAAAACTGGGCAAGTTACATGAGAAACTCAAGGAAATACCGGCGGCATTGCTGGCTGCTGAGCCATGGAAACTGATAGACCCCTCATGGGGACCCTGGGTCGACGGGATCTACCAAGCGGCACTTTTAGTTAAAATTGCTGCTGAAGAAAAAGCCACGCCCCTGGACCTCTTAATGAGGCTTCCATTCTACCCGTCAGCAAGGGTTTCTATCAAACTTGCCAAAAATAGTGATAA
>JALWGG010000261.1:0-1105 GCA_027013765.1 Acidilobaceae archaeon | reverse complement strand
AATATAAGCTATATGAAAGCGTTATCAGTAGGGTTCTGTCAGAACTTGCTAAAGGTGACCACAAGATAGATACGCTCGACGGGGTTAAGTTGGTTTATGAAGATAGGAGCTGGTTACTGCTAAGGCCTAGCGGCACCGAGCCTAAGATCAGATTCTATGCACAAGCTCCTGACAGGGGCAGGCTGGAGACCCTAATCCACAAGCTCAGGGAGATTATATTGGAGGAGGCTAAGAAGTATGATATAGTTGTGAGTGGTGTTGAGGAGCAGGTGGACTTGGGATTTACCCTTCAGAAGATTTCTGGATCCCATACTTCTTAATTATGTCATATAGTCTCCTGGGATTTCTTGCATATAGCCTCACTTTCGTTACGCTACGTTTACCAGTGTTTATAATCTCTACAAACCCCCTCTTTGTGTTGACTTTTACGTCAACGGTGTCAGGAAGCGGAAATCTAATGCCAGTTTTACCTATAAGTCCCTTGAATACTATACCCCTGTCTGTAACAGTATAGGATTGTGGTATATTCATCATTGTAACTTTTCCAATTTTTCTTAATGCATATACCATAGATAGCTGGTTTATTATGAAGAGCCCCTCAAAGAATATTAGGAACGCTAGGAAGTGTGCCAGGATTTCACTGTCAACCCTTGATATAAAATAGTTGTAGAGTACCTCGACCTCAGGCCATAGTAGTATAAAGTATCCTATCCCCAGGAACGCGCCTAGACTGGAGTATATACTGAATTTCGACTGGTCCTGGATATCTTCAACCAGCTTCTCGTCTTTCATCTGCAACTCTCTAATTTTTTCTTCACTATACAACTTCTTCCCCGATAGGATTTCCTCGGGGTCTGCTTTACCTGTTCCTAGAGGGCCTTTGCCCTTTCTTGATTGAATGACGCCCATCATTATTACTAGTATTAGGATGATTATGAATGTCTCCGTGCCTCTGCCTAGAATCGCCGCTAACAGGCTATAGAGGACCATGAATGCTTGGCTCAAAAGCATTCTAGATCTAAGGTTCTCCACATATGACATCTGCATCACTCCCAGATAGTCATCAGCTGATAGGCGTTAAAATAAGATACATTGTTAATGCCTA
>JALWGG010000260.1 GCA_027013765.1 Acidilobaceae archaeon | reverse complement strand
TTATCCGTTGCCTAGAATCGCTGTTAGCCCCCGCTATATGGGGTGTTAGGAGTATGTTCACCGACTGGTTCTCCCTGGCTAGCTCCACCAGCGGGTGGCTGGGGCCCGGGGGTTCGGTACTATATACGTCCACAGCTGCTCCACTAATCCATCCCTCACGTAGTGCACGTGCTAGCGCATGCTCGTCTACCAGCTCCCCACGGGAGGGGTTGATTAGGATTGCAGTGGGCTTCATTGCCCTGAGCTCTGCTTCACCTATGAAGCCGCGGGTCTCCTTGGTTAGGGGGAGGTGTAGCGAGACTATATCTGAATCTCTAAGCAGCCTTGGCAAGGCCCTGTACCTTAAACCATATCTATCCTCGAATTCTCTATCCCAGATCTTGTCATAATAGATTATGTTTACTCCCCAATTGTGGAGCCTCTTTGCAACCTCCTTGCCTATCCTGCCAAGCCCTATTATACCCCATGTTTTACCATATAGGTCGAAGGTCCCCATATCCATTAGCTCCCACTGTGGCCAATCTCCTGCTCTAGTCCTCTCATGTGCATACGGAATCCTCTTTAGAAGGGCCAGGGCAGCCATGATTGTGTATTCCGCGACGGAGACAGAGTTGGCCCCGCCAGCATTAGCGACTGGTATGCCCATTTCCTTGCATGCCTCAACATCTATATGATCGAATCCCGTGCTGGGTTGCTGAATGAGTTTTACCTTTTTCATTGCCCTGCATATCTCCTTGTCGATGCTTATTTGGAATGTATAATCGCCTATAACGATGTCGGCCATGCGGAGAACCTCGATCATTTCATCCCTAGGCCTGCCGAATAAGCTTACAACCTCGATCTCGATACCTTCAGGGAGGAAGGGTAAGAAAAAGGATTTAACAACTTCCCCTGGTAGGGGGCTTAGGCTGGCAATCAGGAACCTAGGCATGATAATAACACCACCTCCTATAGTATTGCATAGAATCTAAATATATAGGCATCTCATAGGAAAAACTCTTGGCAGGCAGAGATGGTGGGACTTGTTACCTGCTATGGTGTGGTAATGCTCTATAGGGGGCTATCTTCTGGTTATAGCTACCACTAGTATTGCTGTTATCGCTATTATGAGTGGTATTAGTATTCTGTAGTCCATTTTATATATGGTTTTTTCTATTGTTGTGGTTACAGTTTGTTCTATAGGCATTGTTACTGTTTTTGTTGTTGTTTCAACCTGCTGCACCGTGCTTGTTATGGTCTCTGCTTTTACCTCTGTTGTTGTGCTTGTTATGGTCTTCTCTATAGTTTTTTCTACTGTTCTAGTCTTCTCTACTGTGCTTGTCTGTGTTATCGTCTTCTCTTGGGTGATGGTTTTTGTTGCTTCAGTTGTTTCAGTTACTGTTATTGTTTCGGTTTGGGTTATTGTCTCTGGCTCCGTTACTGTTATGGTCTCTGTCACGGTTATAGTAGTTGTTTCTGGTGTTGTGGTTGTTGCCCCTTCTATTAGAACCGGTTTTACCAGGTGTATCATGCTTGAGGGGTTGCTTACCGCTACTGCTATCATGCCTCCTCCCGGGCTCCATTCAAGGTCCTCGAACGTGCTTCCTGCAAGGTCTAGTCTAGCTATTATCTCTCCTCCAATATCATATATGTGGAGTGTTCCATTCTCTGCTAACGCTGCTAGCAGGTTCTCTGTGGGGTGCCATGAAACGTCTGTATAGGCTGTATCCGTGTTCCTGGACCACTTAATTGACCCGCTACTGGCTATAGCATATACTCCACTGTTGGAGGCTATGGCTAGCAGATCATTGTCTGGGCTCCAGGAGGCCCCGTTTATCCTATCTCCTATACTGGTTGTTACTGCATTACCGCCTGGGCTTAGTATCGCTATTATCCCATTTACAGTCCCTACTCCTATCCTTGAGCCGTCCCTATTCCATGCTATCGCTGTTATAGGGTCCCCGGGGGAGTATCCTGCTTGCTCCCAGCCACTCCTGTTGTATATAAATAGGCCGAAGGGTGTTCCAGCTGCTAGTAGGGAGCCGTCGGGGCTCCAGTCTACAGCTCTTATATACGTCCCTATCCCCTGGACCTCCCATGCAATTTCTCCATCAACAGTTAACGTGTATAATACTGACGCCCCGGTGCCTAATGCTATGTACTCTCCCCTTGGGTCCCATGAGATCGAGTGGACTTCTATGCCTGGTAGGTTTATTATGGGGTTGAAGCTGCCTGGTATATTTGCTGCTCCAACGTCTCCTGATATTGATGATGCCGCGATCATTGATGAGTCGTGGCTCCAGCTTGTATCCGTTAAGGGGCCTAGTAGCCCCCCCTCCTTGTACAGGATCTCTCCCTCACTGCTATATACATGGATTCCTCCACCCCCTGCTACTAGTAGTTTACCTGAGTCCGGGCTCCATGATACTATCGACACGGTGCTGTATATCTCGCTGGTGCTCCATAGTACTTCTCCTCCAGGCTGCATGATGTATGCCCTGGCCGGTGTCAAGGGGCCCCTCTCAATCCCAGCCGCTACTAGTCTCCCATCACTACTCCAATCCACAGCACGCACCGGGCCATCTAGTTTTGGGCTCCTCCAAAGGTTGCTAGTTTCGATATTGTAGATGTACACGTATCCTGTCGCAGACGAGGCTGCTACTTCCTTTGAATTGTTGCTCCATGAAACGCTGTATACCGGCGTGCCTATACTCGTGGTAGAGACGGTATTCCCACTGCTATCCAGGATTATGAGGCTTGTGCCAGAGCCCAGGGCTATATACCTGCCGTCAGGGCTCCACTCAACATCCCAGGGCGTCCCATCCAGGCCGAATACCTGCTGAATCAACCTACCACTACTATTATAGATGAATACCCCCAGCCTAGATGCAACAACTAGTCTAGACCCGTCCCTACTCCATTCAAGGTCTAATACCTCAAGCACGGGGTCACTAGCGTTCCATAAAGGTACTCCCCGTTCATTATATACATAGACCCATCCATCAGAGCTTCCCATAGCCGCCATGCCGTCTCCCCATGAGACTGCATTAATGCTTACATTAGGGGTAACCCTCTCAACAGCCCCACTTGCAGGGTCAACTATAAACCCTCCACTCACAGTGCCAACCGCGATCAACATGTCTGGCGATACGTCTAGAGAGGTCCCGACTGCATCCATATCATATATGAAGCTAGTAGATCCATTGCCCGTTAAAACAGTAAGTAGTCCAGTATACGTAACTATCGCCAGTGACCCCCAGCCCCAGCCAGCATCAACCACCTCGACGCCTAAATCGAAATATAGCGTATCAAGATACTCCAATTCTACCGATTGAACATATTCAAGGGCCATACTCATAACGTTGCCTGTATCAAGAGGGGTGGACGCGATTAGTAGCAATAACACTAGGCTTCCGTATATGAACTTAGACTTCACAAGCTCACCCGCAACCCAACTACTATAATAACCTATAACTTTAATACATTTAAAAACAATATATACAGATTATTATATAACTACAACCCTTCAAAACGCAACCTATAGAATTGATAGCATCCCTCCTTAACACACTATAAGGATAATCTTTGAGCCAGCACCCGGGATCAGGACCTTACATTAGCCTAGTTAGAAGGCTTTCAGTACCATGTTTATGCTTGTCTTGCCTGGGATATATGGGCCCTGGGTTAGGTCTCCGTATAGGGCTTCTAGCCTCCAGCCAGCCTTTGAAGCTATTTCTACTAGCTCCGTCACAGTGTAGATTCTCATCCTGAAGCCTGCTTTACCTAGGAGCTTCAACTCGTCACCAGTCTTCCTATAGTAGGTCCATGTATTCTCTAGCATAGAGGTTACTGGATCGAATCTCGGCCTTTCTATGACTAGCAGGCTTCCAAGGTCGCTAGTTACCGCTTCCATCCTACATTGAGCGTTTCTGGTAACTACTAGGTCTCTATCGGTTTGCTTTAATATGAATAGTTTACCATTTGGAGCCGTTACCCTGCGTATTCTCGATAATAGTTCTACGTCGGCCTCCGGGGACCCCCTATAACCTATGAGTGTTGTCCATACTATGAGGGCTGCATTGTAGCCTTCCTCAACAAGTTCGTCAACCCTCCAGGCGTCTCCTACTATCCCTTCAACCCTCTCCTCCACTCCCATGCTCCGTGCATATTCTAGGGCTTCCTCCACGTATTCTGGGGATATGTCTAAACAGGCTACCCTGTAGCCCTCCCTGGCTAGAGGGACACTTATCCTTCCACTGCCGCATCCCAACTCTATGATGCGGGATCCACGGGGGACCCCATGCTTTTCTAGGAGTGCCGCTATCTGGCGGGCCTCCTCCACCCCCCGCCCTCTGTCAGCCTCTAGCACCTCACCGAAGAGACGGCCCTTACGTATGAAGAACTCCGTAATCCAGTCATCTACCGTCTCCATATGCTATCATCGAGTAAGAGGTATCTAGTTACTGAGATTAATTAGTTTAGCATAGGGTGATGATGTATAATTTATTATTCTAGTTAGAGGGTTAGGTCGAGTATTTTCCTTGCTTTTTCTACGTCATTCTTGCTCGGTTTCCTAGTGTTGGGGTCTATCGTTTTTATTATTCTACCAGCTAGTAGTAGGATTGCGGCTGTGAGGTCCTGTAGCTCGCTCCTAACACTATAGCCGATGACTAGCCCACTTATCCTGCCTACTAGGTAGTCGAGTATAGGAGCTAGGTCGAGTCGTGGATCGTTTAACCTCTCCCTCTCCCTTCTATACTCCTCTATAGTCCTTTGCAGCCCTTTAGTAATGGGGAGGTCGATAAGTTCGACTACATCTGATCCTCTTGCATATGCTCTCTCAAGACCCACTGTAAATAAGTCCTCTAACTTACCAGTGGCTATATCTAGTATTGCCTCTGCCCTGCCCTTATCAAGGTCTAGACCGGTGAAGGTCTTATAGAGGGCTTCGAGCCTGGATAGGCCAATTATCCTTGTCACACCCTACCACCGCTATTTCTATTGGTAAAATTTGAATATATAAGTTAATACTATAATATATTTAACCCAAACATTTATAATATTAGATCATGTAACATCTGCCATACCGGGGTGCACATGGTTGAGGATATCCATAAACCTGTTGAGAGCCCTAGAAGAGTCTACCGATAAAGGCTGGTTCAAGTACAGCGAGCTTAAGGATATCCTGGGTGAGGAGGCATTCGATACACTTCTTGAGGGATATGCAGTAGGACTCTACAGGATAAAGGGTGAGGACCAATTCGAGATACGCATCGAGGGTCTGAGGATCCTCGACATCTGGAGGACTGCGGGGAAACCAGAGATAGATCCATGGATCGACACAAGGATACTGACAATGCTAGAAGCAGCCTGGATGACGGGGAGGATTCCAGGTGAATGGGAGAAACTATTAAAAGAGAGGGGGCTAGCTTCGGAAGGCAAGCTAAAGCCGCATGCGGAGGAATTATTAACCCTCTCCAAGAGGCTGGACAGGGGACTAGTTATAACAAAGTCCATGGCAAGAGAGCTCGCAAAGGCTCCAGAGGGGCCGGCTGAAAAAGAATTGTATGGTAGGTTCCTGGGGATATTCGAGTCTATGACACTGGTGGTGGGCACTGTACACCTAAATCAGTACTACAGCCTAACAAGAGCTGGTAGGTTATTGAGAGCAGCCTTTAAGCGAGTCAACTTGGATGTACCCTGGCCAAGCCTATTGAATCCACGCATCCTAAAGATCCTGGAGAAGGTAGAGCGTGGTTTAGAGCCCACCCCTGAAGAGAAGACGTATGCGGGAACCATAGGGTATCTGAAAGCTACGGGAGAGCTAGACTATACTGGCAGGCTCGTCTTGGAAGCATATAGAAGCCTGAGGGCGGATCGATATGTACCACCCATGTCGTTGAGTAGTCATGAAGAGAGGCTGCTCAAAACAATAGCAGATCTTTGGAGGGAGAAGGAAGGAGGGAAGCCTAATATACTAGTGAATAGGGAGAGAATAGCCAAAAAGTATATGGAAGAGTGGGGTAGCGGTCCAGGACCAGAGCTGGGATTGGACTTGCTACACCTTGAATCACTGGGTCTTGTTGAAGAAACGGTGGAGAATGGCAAACAGGTATATAAGCTCACAAGTAGGGGGAGGGAACTAGCAGGGCTCCCAGGGATAGGCCGGGGCTCGCCCATTCAAGCCGTAAAGAGTATAACAGAGCCCCTAAATAATAGGAGTCCCAGCATGGATTGGATAAGCAAGGGTTTAGAACATGGTGTAGTGTCGACGGGAGGTCCTACAAGGAGAGGCAGACTACTGGCGAGGGCAAGTAGCTCGGGTAGAAAACTCCTGGTTACAAGACCAGAAGCTATAGCACTGCAAGCCATTCCTGAGGAAAAAAGTATATCCAGGAGTATACTAGTGGATAAGATCAAGGATACGGGTGGAGACCCGGAAAGAGCCCTCAACAGATTGGAGGCTAGGGGCTTAATACGCACACTAGTAGACGATACAGTAGTATTAACCAGGCCAGGCAAGATAATCAAGACAGTACTCATAGCAGTGCCAAGTAGCATAGCAGTACCGATAAATCCAGTAATGGTTAGGATACTCCAAATACTTGAAAAAACCCGTAGAGAGGACTTGGCCGAAATAGCCAATAAGGCAAAACTGTCACTAGAAACAGTAAGGGAAGCCCTAATACTAGCTAGAGCTGCGAAACTTCTAGGAAAGGGTGGGGGACTAACAACGCCGGGCAAGGCTTTACTGGAGGCTCTAGAGCTATTAACCGAGGAGGAGTATATGGGCGAATAATTTAAACACTTAGAGTAAACATCTATTATTATTGATTGCTAAGATAATAGTTATAAGTATTGGTATTGACATAATATATTTTGATGTGTTTATTTATGCCGAGAACTCGTGGTCCTGGCTCAGGTTATGAAAGACGTGTAGTTAAAATACTTGAGTCTAAGGGTCATTATAATATTCAAAGAAATATTAGGAAGCCGTATAGAGAGCTTGATATAGTTG
>JALWGG010000259.1 GCA_027013765.1 Acidilobaceae archaeon | reverse complement strand
GTTATGGGTCAAGCTCAAGAAGGACTACAAGAGTGAGATGATCGATACCGTAGACCTAGTCGTCGTCGGAGCCTTCTACGGGAAGGGCAAAAGAGGGGGGAAGCTGAGTAGCCTGCTCATGGCAGCATACAACCCAGAGACAGACACCTTCAGGACGGTATGCAAGGTAGCAACAGGGTTCACCGATGAGGAGCTTGACAGGATGCAGGAGATGCTTAAGCCACTCATAATAAAGCATAAGCATCCAAGAGTAGACTCTAAGATGGAGCCCGACGTATGGATAGAGCCGAAGGTAGTTGCCGAGATCCTAGGAGCGGAGCTCACACTCTCCCCCCTACACACGTGCTGCTACAACAGGGCAAGGCAGGGCGTTGGCATATCAATACGCTTCCCCAGGTTCATAAGGTGGAGGCTGGACAAGGGCCCGGAGGATGCTACCACCGAAGACGAGTTGTTCGAGATGTATAGGAGGCAGTTGAGGAAGGTTGAAGAGGAGCCGGTCAAGGCGTAGCCTCTACAAGGACCTGGTAAGGCAGAGGATGCAAATACTCTACAAGCAAGCCCTAGACGCTGCCAGGAGGGGTATGAGGGAGGATGCTGCACGGCTGGGAGGAGCCATATGGAGGCTCCATGTTGAGACCAGGATCAGGATGCCGAGATGGATGAAAAGGAGCCTATGCAAGAGGTGTCATACACCACTAATCCCAGGGGTAACGGCAACGGTGAGGCTGAGGAGCCAGGGATGCCTAGCATATAAAACAGTTAAGTGCCAGAACTGCGGGTGGATACATAGATACCCATATAGGAGGAGATGCAGGGATGAAGGGGCTAAGAGCACGTGTAAGGGAGAAGCACCACCAGGCAGCGGATGTGATAATAGGGAAGAAGGGGCTGACCAAGGAGGTCCTCAAGGAGATAGAGAGGAGGCTTGAGAAGGAGGAGATAGTTAAAGTGAAGATGCTGAGGAGCAGCCTAGAGGCGGAGGACCTCGACAGGAAGACAATGGCCAGGCTCATAGCAGAGAGGCTCGGGGCTAGGATAATGGGGATCAGGGGGAGAACCATAATACTCTACAAGAAGAAATCAAGCCTTAAAACCCCCAAACACGCTCAAGCTGTGAGGGGAGGTAAGGGATGGTCACAGCGCTAGAGGTGCCAGCAGACAGGCTTATAGAGAAGCTCTCGGAGAAGCTTAAAGGATACCAGCAGATAACACCACCCCCATGGGCCTACTATGCAAAGACTGGGGTGCACAAGGAGAAGCCTCCAAGCGACCCGGACTGGTGGTATAAGAGGGCTGCATCGATACTAAGGAAGCTATACAAGTCGGGAGAGCCCATAGGGGTAGGCACATTCAGGACGATATATGGTGGGAGGCAGAATAGGGGTTCGGCCCCAGAGCACTTCAGGAAGGGGTCGGGAAGCATACCAAGGAAGATACTGCAGCAGCTAGAAGCCGCTGGCCTTGTGGCAAAGGTCCCGGGCGGGGGCAGGGTTCTAACACCCCAGGGCAGGAGCCTTCTAGATAAGACTGCTAAGGAGGTAATGGAGGAGCTGGTGAAGGAAAGACCCGAGTTGTCCCGCTATATGTAGCCTAGTATAGGTTTCCTATTAATACCCCTACCAGCTTTAATGATGCTTGGCTGAGGGGGAGGTATTGAATATCCTAGAAGTGGAGGGGCTTAAGACATACTTCTACACTCTCAGGGGCATTGTCAAGGCTGTAGACGGGGTATCGTTCACCCTAAAGAAAGGAGAGACCATGGGGCTTGCAGGGGAGAGCGGGTGCGGAAAATCAACCGTTGCATGGAGCCTGCTAGGCCTAGTCCCCCCTCCGGGCAGGATAGTCTCCGGGTCCATAAGGATTGATGGAATGGATATCACGAAGATGACCGAGGCAGAGATCAGGGAGAAGATCAGGTGGAAGAAGATAAGCATGGTGTTCCAGGGCGCCATGAACGCGTTATCCCCGGTACATAAGGTTGGAGACCAGATCACAGAGCCCCTCATAATACATAAGGGGCTAAACAAGGAGGTCGCATGGCGTAGGGCGGAGTCAATAATAAAGCAGGTAGGCCTCACACCAGATATACTAAACAGGTACCCGCACGAGCTAAGCGGGGGACAGAAGCAGAGAGTAGTCATCGCCATGGCCCTCATAATGGAGCCAGACATAATAATAGCGGACGAGCCGACCACAGCCCTCGACGTGATAGTGCAGGGGCAGATACTCAATCTACTAAAAAAGATAAACTGGGAGCATGGAGTCAGCATCATATTCATAAGCCACGACCTGAGCGTCATCGCTGAGATGAGCGACAAGGTAGCGATAATGTATGCAGGGAAGATCGTCGAGATGGGGCCGGCAGAGGCGATCTTCAAAGAACCAACACACCCCTACACACAAGCCCTAATCAAGGCGATACCCAAACTCAGGGGCCCCAAGGAGAAGCTAGCCTATATACCAGGACAACCGCCAGACCTGAGAGCACCGCCAAAAGGGTGCAGATTCGCCCCCAGATGCCCATTCGCATGGGACAAGTGCACCAGGGAGGAGCCGCCCGACGTAGAGGTAGCCGACGGGCATATATCAAAGTGCTGGCTAAACCTTGAAGAATACAAGTCCCGCCGAGCCACTGCCCAGGCCTACTAGCCCCCTAGTGGTGCACTTAAAATCGGGCGGCTATCGGCGTAGGATACCTAGACCCATTCATAGGACGGCTCCTTCCTATCCTTGAATAGTAGGGCGGAGTTCCTTGCCAAAGTAGTCGCCGACAGCCTAGCCAGAGTTTCCATTGCAGCATCCAGCTGCTTCATTAAGACGAGCTTAGACGCCCTAACATGCCTTATAACCTCTTTAGCGGCGACTGGTGACGAGCTTCTTATCAATCCTATCAACTCACGCACCGCATCGTCCAGCATGTCTGGCCTGTCTACAAGCCTCGAAATAAGGCCAATGTGGTGTAGCTCCTCTGCAGTGAGGTATCCATTCGTTAATGCTAGCATCGACGCCCTAGCAGGGCCCACCAGTGTGGCACCAATCGTTGAGAGGGCTGGCGGTATTAGACCCCACTTTGCCTCAGGCCACACCAGCCTGACACCCCTGACAGCAACGGATAGGTCTGCGGCCCAGAGCAGCTCAGACCCGCCTCCATACGCATCTCCATTATAGGCTAGTATAGTGATTTTCGGGGAATTCAGAAGGGTCTTGAATACGCCGGCGAGCTCTATGAATAGCTGCATAGCATCATCCGGGCTATCGGCGTCGGCTACATGCTTGAGGTCCGCCCCCACACTGAAGAAACGGCCACTACCCTTGACTACAATAAAATTTACTCTACCATCCCTGCCTGCGTCCTCAATGGAGTTGCGTAGTGTTCTTAGCGTCTCCAGGGTCATCACTCCAGGGCTCTTGAGTGTTATCCATGCAATATCCTCCTCTACATAATATTCGATGCTCATGTGAGACACCATTATACTAGGCGTGCTGCACGCATTTAATATGTGTACCTTAATGTATTATTGTGCTGGCAGACATACACCTATGCATTATATAAGTCGGAAGGTTTTATGGGAGGGGGTTTTACATGGTTAAATAAAACATAGATTTACTGTTGGGGGAAAGGGTTATGTTTTTATTGATGTAATTTCCTCTAGAGTTGACGTGTTGTATGCTGTTATTACTATTCCGATCTTGGCTGTACCCCTATATGAATACTCTGCTATGTATGTGGATATTGTGTAGAGGACCTCGTTTACGTGTAGGCTCCTGATTGGGTGCATACCGTATCCGGGCTTTATTATCTTCATCAGCTCCAGGCTAGGCTCCTCTAGACTGTATCTTATTACCGCGAATCCCGTGGTATCTTTGGTCTCGTTGTATATACTTAGCGGGATTATGATCATCCCCTTGTCTGGGATCATGTGGAACAGCCTGTAGCCCATCGGATCGTCTAGCAGCGGGGTCCAGGCCCATCTACCCCAGATGTAGAGCCTGGCTACTGGATCCGGTTTGCCGCCGCTCACATTGTATATTGTAAGCCTTATGCTCCTCATCCTATTCTCGGGGTTATTCTCATAGCCTACCCCCAGTAGTAGGTCTTTGCCTAGTGGGTGTAGGTAGTTATCGAACCCAGGAGCCTTTAGATAGCCGATTATTGTGGGCTTCTCGGGGTTGCTTAGGTTTATTGCGAATAACGGGTCAACCCTCCTATATGTGACCAGGTATAGCATGTCGCCCATGAACCTTATGCCGTAGACCTCCTCTTCGACAGCGATCTCCCTCAGGCTGGATACGTATTCCAGGGTGGAGGCATTCAGTATGTACAATGCAACACTCCTCCTAGACTGGGTTGTGAGGACTGTATCAGCCACTACCCTAAGATACCCGCTATACTCGTCCATCTGCCACGTGTTGTCCACTATACCATCTACGGTTGTTGCAGCCGTGACGTTGACCTTGTCCGTGTCGATCCTTACTAGGAGCGTTTTTGGCGAAGGCTGTGTCTTCTTGGGTGATAAGATGTCGATCACGTTATCGACGCCCAGCGTGGTGGTGACAGGCTTCACCAGTACTATGACTTGGGGGAATGATGCCTGGGCTAGGTATAGGTTCCCCTCACCGGTCATGTATATTGCCGTGGCTCCGGGCCCAAGGACCCCCGTGTAGCTGTACTCTAGTGTTGTAGTATTCAGCACGATGACATTCACGTATACCTCTGGAGAGCCTGTGACTGCTAGGCTCCCTGGCGGGGGTAGGACACCATCAACCATAGGCTTAACCTCCTTGTATGCGTTCTGGTTTGTGACAACGACGAGCTTGTCCCCGACGAGCCTGGTGTCCACCAGGTACCCGGTCACCCACACCGTATCCACTACCCCGGCATCTGGGCTATACTTTACAAGTATCACCCTGCTAAACCTCCAGTCGCCCTGCTCCTCAACTATTATCATAAGGTCCCCATCAGGGAGCATGTGCATGCCACGGACCCTGTAGCTGGTTGGTATGGGGCCTACAACCTCAAGCCCCCTACTAGTATTTACAGCTATTAGCGGCTTTCCGCTAACGTTTGATACTATCTCTCCTATGCTAATGTTGCTGATTAAGGCCATGTCATCGACCGGGTATATCTTGGCCGTGTAGAGGGTATCCCCTACCAGTATGAATGCATGGGTGCCATTAATCTTAACAATATCATACTCATCTACTCCCGCAACCCTTACGTTGGTGGTCGAGTAGGATAGCTCGCCTGTAGTAACCACTGGTGCAGCTACAGGCTCGGCAACTGTAGTAACTGCAGTAATGGTGGCTGTAGGCGTGACACGCGCCTCTAATGCGACACCAACCCCCTTATACACCATATATGCGGGATATTCGTGAGACACGCCTTCTAATAACTCATCAACGGCACCCCAGCTAGCGGGGCGTAGTATTAGGCCATCCGGGACGAACACCCTTGGCTCCCTAGTTGATTGCTGACTTGCAGTTGCCTGCTGGCCTATGACGACAGTCACAGTTTCAGTCTTATGTAGGGTTACCGTGGTTGTCGAGACTTGATGCCCACCTCTAGCTATTAGGAATGCGGATGCTACTAGTATAACGAGTATGACCCCAGTTATGACTACATTCCTCCTATCCATTAATCTCTACCTCATGTAGGGCCTACTGGAGGGCAGGGGTATTAGCTCGGATCATTAGCCCCTAATGTACTATCTTCTAGACCGCCTGCAGGTATACAAGGTCTAACATTTAGACTCCGGGGGAATGATCAGGCTGTGGCACTCTCCAGTAACTCCCTTCTCAAGGTATCCTCTATGGATGCAGCAGGTCGCTATGCCGTTGCCCGTGGGATCCTTCATATCCACCAGTATATAGTCTCCCTCGATCCTTGTGGCAAGGCTCACGGGCCTCTTTACAAGATTCTTTATGTCAACCTCGATCGTCCTCCCTCCATAGACTATACTTATCCTGGCCCTGTATAGCCCCCTCTCCTCCTGCACGGATAATAACTTCGCCTCAGGCTTCTCCACTGCTACCACCAATATTATTTATATATTAGAATTTCTAGGTTTATGAGTTATAGCATGCTAATTATATTAGCAAAATACCTGGTCAGGGTTATCCGTTGCACCTACTAGATATCTTGTCCACCAGGTCTCTGCACTCCTCAAGCCTCCTTCTAGAGGTCCTAGACCCGTGATTAGAGGCTTTCTTCAAGGCGTCTATAGTCATGCAAAGGATCTCTTCTAATGGTTTTCCAGCTAGTTTTAGCGCCCTTGATGGTTCTATGGGTCGCGTGAAGGTGTTTATGAAGGGTAGGGTCTCATCGGTGACTATACTCCTGAGGGATACTCCATTATTATTTATGATGATAGACTTGTTGCCTGATATCTGTATGGAAACCTCATATTCCCCCGGCGGTGGCGATAGACACAATACCAGGTCCCATCCATCCATGCCACTGCATGGGCACGTCAGTCCTCATCAACCTCCACTATGAGCGTTAGGTTCTCGAAACCTATGACCTTGACTCTAGATCCTTTAGGTATAGGCTTGCCCCTGGTGGCTGCTCTCCAGAGCTCTCCCTCAATCATGATCATTCCCTCAGGGTTAAGGTCCTCTACGACAACACCCCTCTTGCCAACTAGTGCTTCTCTGCCAACTGCCACCCTCCTGCCATGGGCCTCTACAACCTTGTATAGGATGAAGACTACCAGGCCCGCTATCCCCCCTAGTAGTGCTAGGGCTTCGGCGGCTGTGATCATCTCTGCATTGTATAAGGCGTATACCCCTATGGCTGCTAGCAATATTATAATAGCGGCCTCGTCTAGCACAGCTATGACAGGCTCTAGTATCCTCCCCAACCGTATCCCCCGGTGGTATGTCTATGTTGATGTTGAGGTTATTGTCTCTTCAGGGGGAGTATTGTTTATTAATGTATGGGGACTGTTAATTGAAAAGTAGTACAGAGTTAAACTTAAAAGACCAGGATATAATATATTATATGGTGA
>JALWGG010000258.1 GCA_027013765.1 Acidilobaceae archaeon | reverse complement strand
ACCTTGGAGAGGCCATCATTAGCGAGGAGTTAACAAGAGCTGATAGCAGCATTGGTACGGCTGTTGATTTGGCAATTCTTGGAGTTCCAATGGTTTTGAGATACGGTACTGAGGAGCAGAAAGAGAAGTACATCCCCCCCGTTGTTCAGGGAAAAGCCCCCTCTGCGATAGCCATCACCGAGCCGGACTGCGGTACTGATGTTGCCGCCATGAGGACGAAGGCCGTAAAGGATGGGGAGGAGTGGGTGATAAACAGCTACATGGCAAACGAGCTAAGGGACCAGAAGCATAAGGTAGAGGTTAAGGGAAGGGTCAACGGCCGGGATTTGATTGGAAGAATCGTGGTTAACCCAGTTACTGGGAAGAGAGTCCCCATACTCCCAGCCAGCTTCGTCGACCCAGAGATAGGTACTGGGGTAGTTATGAGCGTGCCAGCACACGCGCCCTATGACTATGTAGCGCTTATAGAATTGAAGGATAAGAGGGAGGTGCTGAGCCAGTATGGCCTGGACCCCGGGATCGTGGAGGAGCTGCAGCCTATACCCCTCATCAGGGTTGAGGGATACTCAGACATACCCGCAAGGGACGCAGTTGTTAGGAGGGGTGTGAAGAGCCAGGATGAGAGAGATAAGCTTGATGAGGCCACAAAAGAGGTCTATGCCAAGGAGTTCCACACAGGGGTCCTATTAGACATCACAGGTAGATGGAGCGGGATGCTTGTAAAGGATGCCAAGGACTCCATAGTGGAGTGGATGGAGTCCAGTGGATACGCTATAAGGATATACACGCTGCCGACTAGGGTGTATTGTAGATGCGGTGCCAGGACCCATGTAAAGCTTGTCTCGGACCAGTGGTTCCTACTATATAGCAGGGAGGATTGGAAGAGGCTAGCCCACGAGGCGGTAGACTCGATGAGGTTCCTACCCGAAAGCGTTAGGAAGGTCTTCCACGAGTACATAGACTGGTATAAGGACTGGGCATTCACCCATAAGGGAGAGCTGGGGACAAGGCTCCCCTGGGACCCAGACTGGGTAATAGAAAGCCTGAGCGACTCCACGATCTACATGGCCTACTACACCATAGCAAAATACCTACAACACCCGGAGAAGTATGGGATCAAGGCGGAGCAGCTGAAGCCAGAGGTATTCGACTACATATTCCTTGGGGTGGGAGACCCTGGCAAGGTGTCAGAGTCCACGGGTATACCAAGAGAGCTCCTTGAGGAGATGCGGAGGGAATTCGAGTACTGGTACCCGGTTGATTTGAGGATAAGCGGTAAGGACCTCATACCCAACCACCTAGTCTTCTACATATTCCACCATGTAGCAATATTCCCAAGGGATAAGTGGCCCAGGGGTATAGGAGTAAACGGCTGGGTGCTGCTAAGTGGTAAGAGGATGAGCAAGTCCAAGGGACACTTCATCCTACTAAGGCAAGCCCTAGAGTACTGGGGAGCCGACGCCACCAGGTGGGCGGAGGTCCTCGGAGGAGCCGACCCAGGACTTGAAGATGCAAACTTCGAGCCAAAAGTGGCAGAGAAGGCGGCGGAGGAGCTATACACGTGGATAAAGTTCGCGGAGGAGTGGTATGGGAGTGGGAGGGATGACTGGAGGAGGATCGATGAATGGTTCGAGAGCATCCTGAACAGGACAATCAAGAAGGTTGACGAGCTAATGGAGAACACAATGTTCAAGACGGCGCTGGTGGAGGGATACTACAACCTGCAGGCGGCCTACAGGTGGTACCTTAGGAGGAGTGGAGGCAAGCCCAATAGGGAGCTGCTGAAGAAATTCATAGAGGTCCAGACCCTACTAATAGCCCCTATAGCACCCCACACTGCAGACGAGGTCTGGGAGAGGATAGGCAAGAAGGGGTATGCATCAATACACCCCTGGCCCACGCCAGATGAGTCGAAGATCAGGGAGGACCTCGAAGTCGCGGAGAGGATAGTAGAGGAGTTGATAGAGGATGCAAAGAACGTGCTGAGGCTTGTGAAGGGCAGGAGGATGAGGATAATAGTTGCAGCAGAATGGAAGTACAGGTTCCTCGAAGAGGTTGCAAAGGCTAGGAGTAGGGGGCTCAACCTGAGGGACTCGATCAGGGAGGCGATTAAGAATATCCCAGATAAGAAGGCAGCCTCCCGGATCGCAGGGCTCGTCTCGAAGAGGCCAGAAGTGCTATCACTGCTGATACCGAGGCACATAGAGATGGAGACGTTAATGGATGCCAGGGAGTTTATACAGGAGGAGCTGAGGCTGGATGAGGTGATTATAGAGGAGGAAGAGAACAGCCAGTCGCCCAAGGCGG
>JALWGG010000257.1 GCA_027013765.1 Acidilobaceae archaeon | reverse complement strand
CTATATACTCTATACTGAACTCCTCCCTGAACCCGTGTAGCACGGCTGCCCTGAACCTCAACACCTTCCCCCCGCCTAGCTGTACTGTATCCTATAGCCCTCCTCACCCCTACACGGTATACCTGGGTGGAGGTACTCGTGGAATCTCCTGCACACTTCTATAGCCTCCCGAGCCACATCGGCGACTCCGCTAATTGGAGGCCGGGATATCGGGGTTATCCTGCCCCCGAGCTTGTTTATGAGGCTCTTGACAGCTAGTGGTAGTGGAGCGTCTATACCCTCCACCAGGTTCCTGGCCTCAACTATCAGCTTGTTCACCCGTGACGCCTCGTCCAGGTCCTTGGAGCTCCACGCGTTCCTCAGCGCTACGGGGAGCCCGGGGAGTATGTTTGCCACGGCGCTTACAGACCCGTCGCCCCCTATTGATAGTGTATGGAGCATTAGCTCCTCGGAGCCTGATAGTATCGTGAAGTCGCTTCTAGCCCTCTTAACCCTTAGAACCAGCTCCCCGATATACGTGTAGTCGTTGACTGTAGCCTTTATACCAGCTATCCCATTCGACTCCAGGGCCAGCTCCTCGACTAGGCCTACGGGGATGTTATAGCCTACATGGGATGGTATGGTGTATATGAATACGGGTCTATCGGAGGAGTCGGCTAGCTTCAGATAATACCTTGCAAGGGCCTGCCGCCCCGGCTTATAGTATAGTGGTGGAGTCGAGAATATATAGTCCACACCAGCGTCTGAAGCCTCCCTCGCAAGCATGATAGAATCCTCCACCCTCAGGCTTGAGACGCCTCCAAACACTGTGACCCTGCCGCCGACAGCCTCTACAGCGGCCTGGAATAGCTTAATCCTCTCATCGTGGGAGAGGCTAGTCCACTCCCCAGTAGTCCCGGCAACCCATACACCATCAACACCAGCACTGGCTAGACCCTCTAAGAGCCACTTGAAGGCCTCAAAGTCTATGCCCCCACCCCCCTTATAGGGCGTGACTACTGCAACTACAACGCCTGAAAAGCCATGCATATCCAGCACCATACTATATTATAAGACTATAGAAGGGGAATATCCTTTAACTCCACCAGTATATACTAAACTCCATGTGCAGGATAGATACCAGCCTCTAGCTCCTGCACTGGTATGCCATAGCTATGATGACTGCAAGATCAATAATAATGATCCCATACGCCTCGCCAGCAGCAACACTAGGCCAGCCCACGACAGCTTCAACGAGCAGGTAGACAGGGAATGCAATTAGAGCAAGTATAAGGCCCGCCAGCCCCGGCCCATAGCCCCTATTCCTCCACAACGAGTACATGAGTGGGATCAACGCCATATCCATCTGTATGAAGAACCATGTCGAGACGAATACATGAGGCCTAGTACCGCCAGGGTAGATGCCGATCAAGGCAAGGAATATGCCTGCAACAAGCATGAGGCCGGAGGAGAGGACCTCGGGCTTAAAGGTGCTCCACCTGTAGAGGTATATCGCATATACAATAACAAGCAGTCCAGTAGCGATCAACCCGTAATTATAGACCCACGGATAATTAGCCTCGCCAGGAACCCCGAGATCGCTGAAAGCGTGTTCAAGGAAGTCAAACCAAGGGTTGAGGCTCCATGAGACCCCTATGACGATCCATGCAAGCACTACTGCTGCGAGACCGCTATAGCAGAGTCTAGCCATTAGGAATGCACCGCTAGGGTAATGGTTGTGTAAAGTTTTATTAACCCCTATGTAAAGTTAACTTTACATGGTGGTAGGGGTGAACACGCTAATCCCATACATAATCTTCATAATATTCCTGCTACTAGCATCAACAATAGTTATCACCATGGAGTCAGAGCTAAAATCACTAATATTAGCATCAATAATCATTATAGTAGGATACATAATATCAGCACTAACGAAATACAAGATCGAGGGCATAATCACAGATGAAAGAATAGAATACAATAGCCTGAAAGCCAAGGCAACAGCATTCGACGCAATAATATTAACCATAGCAATATATACATTCGCCAATATAATCCTAAAGGAAATGGACAAAGAACCAATATATACAAGGATACCAGCCGAATCCCATATAGGATTACTAGCACTCCTAATACTAGCATTCTACGCAATAGCCTATATAATATACAGCCACAAATCAGGCGGAATATGAGGCTAAAAACAATGACACCCAAACAACTAGTACCAGATAAATGCATAGAAAACAGGCTCCGATACTACAGGGAGAAAGCAGGGCTAAGCCAAGAGAAGCTAGCTAGGATGGTCAATGTGCGTAGACAAACAATAATAG
>JALWGG010000256.1 GCA_027013765.1 Acidilobaceae archaeon | reverse complement strand
TAGATATAGTCTGGTGTCGCGCGTGACTGAGGCTAGTGTAACAGGGCCGACAGGAGTAAGCCATATAGGCGTGGCAGGGCCAGGCGAGGACCTTGAAAGGCTAGACCTATTCTATAGCCTACTGGGCATATCGGTTGTGGTTAGGGGGAGCGTTAGAGCGGAGACACTGGCATATGCAAGCATAATCTATGAAGAACTACTGAACAACCTTAAGGACAAGATCCCTGAGGGCTCCTCTACATTGATAAACCCGCCCCTCGTCGACGCCCTAGAACTGGCAGACTGTATAGGGGCTGAAGAGCTACGCTCAATACTAGAATGGGCCGTATATACACTATACGGGGCATTGGAGCCTATAGACATTGAGTTACTTGAGGCATACGCAGAATGCCTGGGATGGGATAGGGGGCCCATAGGCGTGGATGATAGGATCTTAGCTGGCAGCGTGATACTCTCATTCACGGGGAGCTTCAACAAGTATCTAGCCCGGCAGCATTAATTAGAGAATTAATCCTCCAACAACTACAATCAACATGGCCTATGAGGAACGATGGGCAGGCTGAGTGGTGACGGCACTATTGTAGCGCCGAGGCCCTGTAGCCATGGAGTATATGGCGTTAGTGATATACACAGTCCCCGCTACTTGAATATACTAGAGAAGGCTCTAGAGGATGCTGAGGACCTTGAGGTTGTACTACTAGCAGGGGACTTAGTAGACAAGGGCAGGCACATCTGGATTAAGCCAGTCATTAGGCAAATACTTAATATTAACCCATCTGCAAAAATGATTGCAGTTTTTGGCAATGAAGAGTATGATGAGGTTAAAGAGGAGCTGAGGAAGTTTAATGAAGTCCTATGGCTAGATGATTCCTATACAATCATCGAACACAAAGGATGTAGGATAGGAATCATAGGGTCTACTGGGGCCCTCGACAGATTGACTAGATGGCAGAGGAGGCACAAGCCATGGCTCTTAAAAGTATATAGGGAAAGGCCTGGGATAATTAAAAAACTATACAATGAAGTTAAGGATATGGTCGATAGGGTAATAATAATGACGCATTACGGCTCAGCCAGGGGAACACTAATAGGAGAGCCTAGAAGGATCTGGCCAGAACTATACTCCTCGGCTATGGAAAAACTCTTATCAGAGCTCAAACCCGATGCAGCGGTCCACGGCCATGCACACAATGGAACGCCGAAGACCTTGGTAAACGGTGTCCCAGTATACAACGTGGCTCTGCCCTTGAATAAGAGGCTGACTAGAATAAAATTCAGGCCCAAGCTACACGGCCTCTTCCAGCATTGACGCTTAAAACTCCCAGCCACGCCTAGAAACTCCCACGGTTACAGGGGTGACAGGTGACGCCTAGGATAAGATACTTAAGCACAGGCTCCATGATCAAGCTGGGCATAGCAGCCATCCTCACATGGCTAATGTTTGGGGGCTACATACTTACAAGGTATCTAGGCGTCGACCTGTCACCTCAAACACTAGTAATCCTAATGCTAGCCACAGTACTAGTATTCTACACACTGCTAGACAATCTGCACAAGAAGGTTGAAATGATACAACAGGACTATAACGACCCACTAACAATAGACCTTGGAGAGCTGGAGGAGGCTGAGAACGAGAACGCGTTCCTGGTATGGCTCCTACTGGATAGGATCATAAGGTCAATGTCTACTAGAAGACTAGCAGTAACACTACACGTCGTAGACGAGGGGATACCAATCCTGACATATCCTCCGGAGTCAAGCTCTATTGACATAGACCTTCTAGAGCCAAACAATAACATAAAAATAACCGATGATAATAAGTCTATAACAATAACCCTACCGCTAGAAACATATTCAAGACTAAGAGACCTAATAGAGGACCTAGACGGTGAAGCCATAAAAATCGAAGACGAAGAAACCCTTAACACTATATATAACCTTATAAATGAGATTTCAAAAGAACTAAACAAGGGAGCATCAAACATAATAACACATTACATAACATACAAAACACTCATAAAACTCATAAAACAAGGCACAATAATAGCTCCAGAAAAACTTATATATGAAGTCCCAATACAAGACGAATTAAAGAATAAAATACTACAACAGTTAAGAGAGGAGAAAATACTATAAACACACCCGCCATAAATCACATTAAAACAGACACATATAAAATAGAGCAACGATAGAACTAAAACCCCCAACACCTAAACACATCAATGGGCCAGGGGCCCGTAGCTCAGCCAGGTAGAGCGCCCGGCTGATAACCGGGCGGTCGGGGGTTCGAATCCCCCCGGGCCCACCAGCTGGGAGCCACGC
>JALWGG010000255.1 GCA_027013765.1 Acidilobaceae archaeon | reverse complement strand
GTCTATCTCCGTAACCTCAGTCTCTAGGCGGACATCGATCCCCCGCTTCTCGGTGAACTCTGTCAGGGGGTAGTGGAGGAGCTGGCTGAGCCTCTTGACCGTGCAACCCACATAGTATGGTATACCGCATAATGCGAAGCTCACCCACCTGCTCTTCTCAAACACTACAACATCAAGACCCGGGTTCAGCCTCTTTGCCCTAGACGCTACAGCCATGCCCGCGGCTCCACCGCCAATGACGACTACCCTAGCCATTCAAGCCACCATATATGACGCGGTCCCCTACCACCAATTTAACCTTGGCTATAAAACTGGTATATCGATTTGATCGATGTTTATACAAGCCTAGCCCTAGTACCGTCTAGAGCCCTGCCAGGCATGTTTTTATAGGTTTCAGAATGCACATGCCATAGCGGGTGTAGGCTGGTGTCCGTGCAGGGCCAGGCTAAGAGATTTGAACTTGAGGATGGCTCGCTGGCAGAGGTTGTCAGGGACTTCTATAACCCCCTCATAGGTAGGAGGGAGCTCACCCTCAGGGTATCCCACGTGCTGAAGCCCACCCCTATGAGGATTAGTATCAGGATGAAGGTTGCCGAGGTGTATGGGGTTGACGTCTCCAGGGTCTATGTGAAGAGCATACGCACGGAGTATGGAATAGGTAGCAGCATCGTGAGGGTGAATATATATGATAGCGTGGATAGGGTCAAGGAGTTCGAGCCAGAGTATATAATAGAGAGGAATGGGGGTATAAACCCCTTCGAGGAGGGTGAGTAGCCGTGGGGAGCAAGGTCAAGGCTTATATAAGGATGGTGTATGAGGTCGACTATGACAACTGGACTATAAAGTTGAAGAATAAGAAGTGCCCTAGGTGCGGGAGTATAATGGCGCACCATAAGAAGCCTGTCGAGAGGTGGCACTGTGGGAAATGCGGCTATACAGAATTCGTCAAGGCAGGGGGAAGGTGAAGAGATAGTAGTCCTGGGCATAGAATCCACAGCCCACACATTCGGGGTAGGCATAGTATCAAACAAACCCCCCTACATCCTTGCAGACGCGCGGGCCAACTACAAGCCTGAGAAGGGTGGAATCCTGCCCAGGGAGGTTGCATCATTCTTCTCATCAAACGCCGCCAAGGTCCTCAGGAAGGCCCTGGAGGATGCCGGGCTGGGCATCCGGGATCTGGACGGGATCGCGGTAGCCCTTGGACCCGGCATGGGGCCAGCCCTCAGGGTTGGGGCAACCGTTGCCAGGGCCATAGCGTCTAGGTATGGGAAGCCCCTGATACCGGTAAACCACGCGGTCGCCCATATAGAGATAGCTAGGCAGGTGACGGGGCTCAGGGACCCGGTGGTCATCTATGTTGCTGGAGGGAATACAAGCATCCTATCCTTCGTCGACGGGAGGTATAGGGTGTTTGGGGAGACCCTTGACATAGCACTGGGCAACCTTCTAGACACGTTCGCCAGGGAGGCGGGGATAGCACCCCCCTACATAGTTGATGGGAAGCACTCCATAGACGTGTGCTCCGAGGGAGGGACCTATATTGATGGGCTACCATACATTGTTAAGGGGCAAGACGTATCATACTCCGGGCTACTGACAGCGGCGTTGAGGATGATAGAGAAGGGCTATAAGCTTAGCGACGTGTGCTTCACTCTGAGGGAGATCGCGTTCTCAAGCATCATAGAAGTCGCAGAGAGGTGCGTGGCCCACACCGGGAAGACCCAGCTAGTGCTTACTGGCGGTGTAGCCGCCAACAGGCTCCTCAGGGAGAAGGCCTCTATAATGGCTAGGAATAGGGGTATAGAGTATGGCGCGGTACCACCTAGGCTGGCTGGCGATAACGGGGTCATGATAGCCCTTACAGGGCTACTGGCATTGAGCCATGGTATAACAGTTGATGTCGAGAAGGCCCTTGTCAGGCAGAGGTGGAGGGTGGATAAGGTGGATATACCATGGTACCCGAAGATATTAGAGGACTTATAGCATGGATCCAGGGGCTCCCCCTCCTGGGCAGGGGTGCAGAGTCTGAGATACGTAGGGGTGTATGGATGGGTATCGAGGCGGTATTCAAGCTGAGGATCCCCCACGCCTATATGCATCCGAGACTAGACCAGAGCCTTAGAGAGGCTAGGACCCGTAGGGAGGCCCGCCTCCTATCCAAGGCATCCAGCATCGGGGCCAACGTGCCCAGGCTGCTCTCAGTATTCCCCAGCATAGGATTAATAGTTATGGAGTACATAGACGGCGTGGTCCTTAGGGACGCGATAACGCAGGGAGTATATGAGGAGGGGCACATAGAGGAGGCTGGCTACATACTTGGCCTACTCCATAG
>JALWGG010000254.1:5781-7215 GCA_027013765.1 Acidilobaceae archaeon | reverse complement strand
AAGGAATATAATAATCACCTAGCAGCCCTTGGACGGATAATTTGTGGATTCTAGGATTTTACATGGGTAAACACTCTTGGAGCGGCCTCACCAGATGATGGTTACTCCCAGCTTCCTTGCAACATAAGATAAGTCTGTATCTCCCGTTATGATTGGCACATCCTCCCTTATAGCTATAGCTATCGTCGTGGCATCAGCCACTGACAGTTTCCTACGCCTAAGGCTAGGATCCCTGGAGGTGGCCAGCGATTTGTCGCCTATGAGCTTCACTTCAGACGCCTTCAAAGCGGTGTCTGCGTCTAGAGTTGTAATGGTAAAGTATCTGTTTATGAATTCTAGTAGCTCCCCCTCGTCTCTAAAGGGCAACCTGCCCCTCTTCCAGTGATAGGCTAGCTCATATATTATCAGGTAGTGGAGTATGCCCTTGATACGTCCTCTCCTCACATCATCTAAAGTCTCAGCTGCACTATTAGGTATCTGCCCGGTTAAGTCTGCCATTATAGCGTATGTATCTACTATTACTGTTTTAGTCTCTCTAGCCAAACCTCTTCCTCCTCATCAAGCTCCCTTTCAGCCTCGTCTATATCCACCCTCAGCTTTCTGCCCCGCCTCCTCAATTCATCCCATAGATCCCTGGTACTCAAAATGATCACATCACCCTCTACCTTCAAGTCAAGGACCATGCCCTCGCTTATCCCAAGCTTTTCCCGTATCTCCCTAGGTATAACTATAACACCACGTTTACCGACACGAACCCTAGCCCGGAGCTTGGCCACCCGAATACGCCCCACTTATCCTTATTCTGAAATAAATTCTAGTCTGACCGACTTAATATATTGTCAGTCGGATACTAGTGTCTGTTCAATATAAGCGAAAGTGATTATGTATGAAGACTACTTTCTCCAGTAAATGCTGAACTCTAGACGGCATGGGTTTAAGAGGTCTAGGCGTATTGATCTGTTGAGTGGCGGCCGTTGATGTGTACTCCCGACTATGACCCTGGTGAGTGGAAGGCATTTGGCTGAGGCCGCTTAAAATCCCCGCTGGCCCCTAGGGTTGATGGGTGCTGGGGTGTGGCTGTTCATAGCTTCTCTTCGCGGGTTTTCTGGAGTGATACTGATGCTGCTAGGATAGCCCATTTTTCCAGCTTCTTCAGGTTTTGTGAGATGACTGAGGAGGATTTCTTCAACACCGTCCTTGGGTGGAGGTGGAGGCCTGACAGTGTCATGTTCCCTCGTGTTAGGGCTGAGTGTAGCTATTACAAGCCGTTGTTCGTGCATGACGATTTCAGGGTTGATATTGTGGATGTGGTGATTGGGAGGAAGAGTATCACGTATAGGTTTGAGGTGTACAACGAGTCCAGGGGCTATAAGTC
This sequence comes from Acidilobaceae archaeon, assembly GCA_027013765.1. Taxonomy (GTDB): domain Archaea; phylum Thermoproteota; class Thermoprotei_A; order Sulfolobales; family Acidilobaceae; genus S012-22. The sequence goes on along the minus strand of JALWGG010000254.1, from coordinate 5,840 downwards.
TGCCGACTGCACTATAGTGACTGTTGCGGTTAGCCCTGATACAATGGAGGCTATAGAGG
>JALWGG010000254.1:3617-5771 GCA_027013765.1 Acidilobaceae archaeon | reverse complement strand
TATAGAGGTCCCCGGGGATGTAAGAGATAAGCTCCTTAGGGCCGGGGCTAGGCTTAGAGAGGCTTAATTAGCCTTAGGCAGGGTCATGTTGAACGGTGCATATAGGTGGGGGTCGGGGGATATCCTGAGCAGGTGTCAAGGTTCCTTGAGGAGCACGGTGTCAGGGTCGGGGATAGGGTCAGGCTGCGATTGTCTAGTGGGCTGGAGCTCACGGGTGTCATAATGCCACGCTATAGCCATAGCGAGAACCCGGTGATAATAGTTAAGCTTGGGAACGGGTATAATGTCGGGGTTAGAGTGTCTGAGGTTGAGGCTATAGAGAGGATGGAGACGGTGGCTAGGAGTAGTCCTGGGGCACCCGTCCCGCTGGTCGAGGACCTTGAGGTCGCCAGCGACAGGAGGGTCGCCCTGATAGGCACCGGGGGGACTATAGCGAGCAGGGTTGACTATGAGACGGGGGCGGTGAAGCCTAGCCTGAGCCAGGAGGAGCTAGTCCTCAGCGTGCCGGAGGCCCTCAGATACGCTTCCATAGACGTTGACGAGGTCTACGCTGTGCTGAGCGAGGATATGAAGCCGGGCATGTGGGCTAGGATAGCCGATGAGGTGGCAAGGAGATTCGAGAGGGGGTATGACGGGGTTGTAATAGCCCATGGGACAGACACTATGGGATACACTGCAGCGGCTCTAAGCTTCGCCTTCCACAAGGGCCTCCCCGGGCCGGTGGCACTGACGGGGGCGCAGAGGAGTAGTGATAGGCCTAGCAGTGATGCCGCGTTCAACCTGACTGCAGCAGTGCTGGTGGCTGCGAGGGCCCCCTTCGCCGAGGTCGTCGTGGTAATGCATGGGGAGACTGGTGACACCTACGCGCTTGCCCATAGGGGTGTTAGGGTTAGGAAGATGCATACAAGCAGGAGGGACGCTTTCCAGAGTATAAACGCGCTGCCCCTGGCAAAGATCTATCCTGATAGGGGGGAGATAAGGGTCATAGACAGGGAGTACAGGCCGCGGGGCCGGGAGCTTGTCCTTGAGAACGGGTTCGACGAGCGGGTGGCGCTAGTTAAACACTTCCCAGGAATGATCAGGGAGGTCATAGACGCCCTAGTAGATAAGGGGGTCCACGGCATAGTAATCGAGGGCACAGGCTTCGGCCACGTGGCCAGCGACGCCATACCCAGTATAAGGAGGGCCGTGGAGGAGGGGATACCGGTGGTTGTAGCAAGCCAGACCCTATTCGGCAGGGTCAACCTGAACGTGTATAGCAACGGAAGGCGCATGCTGGAGGCTGGAGTGATCCCGGTGGAGGACATGCTACCGGAGACTGCATACGTGAAGCTTTCATGGGTCCTAGCCAGGACCAGGGACATGGAGGAGGTTAGAAGGTTCATGACGACTAGCCTCGCAGGGGAGATCAGCGGGAGGCACAACCTGCTCCTATACCCGAGGTGGGTCCACGATGCCTAGCATAGACTATAAGGGGCTGGGGCTTAAGGTAGGCCTGGAGATCCACCAGCAGCTAGCCACTGCGACGAAGCTATTCTGCAACTGTCCAGCGGAGCTCAGCGAGGAGGATCACACGCTCTTCGAGAGGAGGCTCAGGCCGACTAGGAGCGAGCTGGGGGATGTAGATGTGGCAGCCCTCTTCGAGTGGAGGAGGGGGAGGAGCTACGTCTATGAGGCCCCCCACAACCACAGCTGCCTTGTTGAGGCCGATGAGGAGCCGCCGCACCCGATAAACAGGGAGGCGGTGGCGATAGCGATGGCTATCGCATTATCCCTGGGGAGCTGGATACCCGGGGAGATATACGTTATGAGGAAGGTAGTCATCGATGGGAGCAACACCAGCGGCTTCCAGAGGACCGCCATAGTAGCCCTGGGAGGAGGGCTAACCGTTGGGGGGAAGCATATACCAATAGAGACGATAGTCGTCGAGGAGGACGCCTCCAGGAAGATGGGCGAGGAGGGCAGGAAGGTCAGGTATAGGCTGGACAGGCTAGGGATACCACTCATAGAGATAGCGACAGGCCCCGTCATAGAGACCCCGGAGGAGGCCAGGGAGGTTGCACTAGCCATCGGGAGGCTCCTGAGGCTTACTGGAAGGGTAAAGAGGGGGCTGGGCACCATAAGGCAGGACCTAAACGTAAGTATAGAGGGCGG
>JALWGG010000254.1:0-3607 GCA_027013765.1 Acidilobaceae archaeon | reverse complement strand
GATCAAGGGCGTGCAGAGGCTAGACCTCATACCAAAGGCAATCCACTATGAGGTCCTCAGGCAGGTCAGGCTACTTGAGATAAGGGATGAGCTCGCGCGCAGGGGAGTCACTCCAAGGGACCTGGAGCAGGAGATAGTAGACGTCTCAGACATAATGAAGGGGACGGGGAGTAAGGTGGTGAGGAGGGCGCTATCCCGTGGAGGAGTAGTACTCGCAGTAAAACTACCGGGATTCAGGGGCCTAGTAGGGAGGGAGCTGATGCCAGGGAGGAGGTTCGGCACGGAGCTGGCAGACTATGCAAGGTTCTGGGCCGGGGTAGGGGGATTATTCCACAGCGACGAGCTCCCCAAGTATGGGATCAGCATGGAGGAGGTTAAGGCCATATATGAGAGGTTAGGGGCGGATCCCGAGAGGGACGCATTCGTCCTGGTGGCGGATGAGAGGGGCAAGGCGGAGAAGGCCCTCCAAGTAGTACTAGACAGGGCGAAGACGGCGCTCAAAGGAGTCCCGGAGGAGACTAGGGCCGCTAACCCAGACGGGACGACTAGATACCTCAGGCCTAGGCCGGGCGGTGCTAGGATGTACCCAGAGACAGATATACCACCCCTAACAGTGGATGAGGACCTCTACAGGATGGCTGAAGAGATCAAGCCAGAGCCCGTGGAGGCAAAGATGAGGAGGCTGGTAGAGGAGTATGGGCTATCAAAGGAGCTGGCGGAGCAGGTCATAAGCGATATAAGGCTAGACCTGATAGAGAGGCTGATCCAGAAACACAGCAAGACCCTGCCAGCCAAGACCATAGCATCAATCTTCACAGTAACCCTTAGAGGACTCAAGGGAGAGGGGGTAGATGTGGAGGGCATACCAGACGAGAGCCTAGAAGAGCTTGTAGACATGATAGCGGAGGGGGCCGTAGCCAGGGAGGCGGTGGACGAGATAATAAAGTACATTGCAGAGCACCCAGGAGAACGGCCTAGAAGGGCTGCAGAGAAGCTCGGCCTAACCAGGATACCACCCGAAGAGGCGGAGAAGATCATCCAGGAGATAATAGAGGAGAACATTGAGGCAGTTAAAGAGAAGGGGATGAGGGCGATGAGCCTGATAATGGGAAAGGCAATGGCAAAACTCAGAGGCAAGATAGAGGGGAGGATAGTAGCAGACATTGTAAGGAGGAAGATCCAGGAAGCAACAAACCAATAAACCCGGCAAGGGCCATAGGGGAGCCCTATTGCTAGACTGGAGGGAGTATGACAGGTGGATGAGCCAGTCACTCAAGACGCTCGAACTAGTAGATGCAGATATAGCATATAAAGGCTACTCATGGGCATGCTTCAAATCCCACCAGGCCGCAGAATTCGCGTTAAAAGCAATACTATACCTGGTAGGCACGCCAGCATTCGGCCATGACCTGACTAGGCTCCTAAAAGAGGCGGAGAAGACATGCGGAGCACCGCCAAGGAGTGTTAGGGTGTGTGCAAGCATACTAGACAAGATGTACATCCCACCACGCTATCCAGACGCGCTACCCGAGGGAGCCCCCTGGGAGCACTACACCCTAGAGGAGGCGGAAAACGCTAAAGACTGCGCCGCCAGCATAATTAAATGGGTTAAGGAATGTGCATCACGCCTCAAAGATCTTCAAAGAAAGGAGTATGAGGAGGAGGAAGGTAGTAGATAGCCTAACCAGGTACTCCCACATCCTGAGAAAAACGCTTGGCAAAGTCACGGTAGTACTCTACGGCAGCTATGCGCGGGGAGACTTCAACATATGGAGCGATATAGACGTGATCGTGGTATCCAACGCCTTCAGAAACACAAAATTCACCAAGAGATGGGAGCTACTACCCGAGCCGCCTGAAGAACTAAAGCCAATAGACATAATAGCCTGGACCCCCGACGAGGCCAAGATGCCCATGCAAAAACCATCCTGGAGGAAGGCGCTAAACCACTCCATAATAATAATAGACGATTACAGGCTCCTCGAAGAAACGCAACACCCAACAGAATAATCACGGGAGGACATACTAGCTTGCTGCATAATATTCTCCATGGCTATAATAGGTCTTTCTCGATCAAATCGATTATTTTTTTAGCCGCCTTGCCGTCTCCGAAGGGGGACTTGTCGGGCAGGCTTGGATATGATGCGATCAACCTCTCGGATTCGGCTAGTATGACGTTAGGATTTAGCCCGACGATTCTGGCGAAACCCGCTTGTACAGCCTCCGGCCTCTCTGTAGAGCTTCTCAGTACTAGCACGGGCTTTCTTATTGCGGGGTGTGTTGCTTCCTCCTGAATGCCCCCGGAGTCGGTCATGATGAATCTGCAGTTCTTCATAAGTGCGAGGAACTCGAAGTAGCCCATTGGGGGGAGTAGTTGGACGTTTCTCAGGCTCTTAACAGTATTTAGGAGCCCGTATTCCTCAAGCCTCTTCTTGGTCCTGGGGTGTATGGGGTAGACTATGGGTATTGGGAATCTCCGTAGGACCTCTACAAAACTCTTCAAGTTCTTTGGATCATCGACGTTTTCGGCTCGGTGGAACGTGGCTAGGGCGAACTCGTCATATTTAACCTTCTCAAGCACGCTGTTTTCAACCTCGGCTACCCTGTCAAAGTATAGGTCTATGGCGTCGATCACGGTATTCCCAGTAACATATATCTGCCCCAAAACCCTTTCCTCCTCCAGGTTCCTCTTCGCAAGCTCTGTGGGAGCGAATAGGTAGTCCGATATGTGGTCAACCATCCTCCTATTATGCTCTTCAGGCATCCTCCAATCATAGCTTCTGAGCCCAGCCTCTATATGCCCAATCCTTATTCCGAACCTGAGTGAGGCGAGCGATGCTGCTAATACGCTATTAGTATCCCCCTGAACCAGCGTTACCCGGGGCTTTTTCTTGAGCTCTCCAAAAGCCTTCTCTACCCTAATCATGATCTCTCCCATCTGGGATGCAGGCCTGCTATTATTCAACGCGAACTCCACGTGCGGCTCCGGTAATCCGAGCTCGTCTATGAATCTCCTACTTATCTCATATTCATAGTGCTGGCCCGTGTGGATATAGATGAAGTCGATACCCCTCCTCACTAGTTCTAGGAGCACCGGGGCAGTCTTGATTATCTCGGGCCGGGTCCCTGTGAATATGAAGACGCTCATATCCTCCACACCCTGCCAAAACCTATACCATAGTATCTGAACCCTGCTGCAACTGCTTGACTGGGCTCCAGGACCCTTCTCCCATCAACAATTATTCTCCGCCTCATAAGTTTTCCTAGCCTCCTCCAGTCGAGCTCCCTGAATTCTGGATGGTCGGTTATGATGAGAACCATATCAGCACCAGCCATAGCCTCCTCCAGGGATCCGGCCCGCTCGGCGCCAAAGCTCTCACTAGTGTAGGGGTCATACGTGACAACGTCGACCCCTCTCCCCACCAGCTCAGACACCACTACTCTCGCTGGTGACTCCCTGGTATCGTCTACACCACCCTTATATGCAACGCCGAGAACCGCAATCCTCGATGACCCTAGATTTATGCCCTCCATCCTTGCAACCTTCTCAACAATTTCCACGGTATGGTGGGGCATGTACTCGTTTAGCCTCCTAGCCATCCTTATC
>JALWGG010000253.1 GCA_027013765.1 Acidilobaceae archaeon | reverse complement strand
GGAGTAGCGGGGCCTCCGCCGCGGGGGCGGTGGCTGGGGTAGCAAGGCTGCTAGGCCTCAACACGCCTGTAGAGGTCCTCGTCGAATCCGCTGGCCGGGGGGAGGCGGCTGCCGCTGGAGCCCCCCATTATGACAATGTCGCCGCCAGCCTCCTAGGGGGCTTCGTCGTCCTTGCACGAGGCATGGATGGGCTTAGGGTTGTAAGGATCGATGCAGATGCATGGTTCGCAGTCGTCACCCCCATGGACCCGGTGCCGGAGAATAAGACTATGATCATGAGGAGCGTGCTCCCAAGGCAGGTTAGCCTTGAGGAGGCGGTGAGCAACTGGTCCAGGCTAGCCATGCTCGTGGCAGCCCTCTCAGAGGGGAGGCTAGACCTCGTTGGAGAGATGATGATGGGCGACGGGATAGTGGAGCCGCGCAGGTCCAAGTACATCCCATGCTATAGCGAGATGCGTAGGGAAGCATTGAGGGCTGGAGCCCTGGGGTATACCATAAGCGGTGCAGGGCCCAGCGTGATCGCGCTCACAGACACCCAATCCAGCGCCCGCACCGTGCTAGATGCAATGCTATCCTCGTGCAAGTGGAACACAGAGCCCCTAGGAAGAATCTCTAAGGTAGCACCAGGAGCCCTAGCCCATGCATGACACCCGAACTATGTGGGAGAAGAAATAATAGGAACCAGGCCTCCCGAAAGGGCCCTTGGTAATGCGGCATGCCCAATAGTGTTTCAGGGTTCCATCCCCCTGAAGCCTACGCATGGACTCCTCCTGGACCCAATGCATACATCTTGCCACCCGAGAAGACACACATAGATTAGGCCCCCCAGGAGGATGATGGAGATGAACCCGCTTGAAGCCGAAATACTCACCCTAATCCTCAAGGGCCACGATACCCGTGATAAACTGGCAAAGGTGCTCCCAGGCCTTCAGAAGGACTCCATAAACAGGTTAGTTGACAGCTTAATAGCGCGAGGCCTCCTAGAGCAGCGCAAGAAGGGGCTACTGCGGAGGGAGACGCTAACAGTAACTAGTGCTGGCATAGCGAGCCTCCAAGGAACACAGCAGGCCGCTAAAGGAGTAGCTAGAAGACGGGTCAGAAGAGGCACTAGCACGTCTAGCTCTAGCACAACAGTCGACCACTACCACTACTATGACGACTACCCGGGCTACAGCAGGTACCACGACCGCTATGACGACTACAAGGATGAGGATAGGAGTGAAGATAAGGAGGATGAGGAGGACAAGGAAAGTATATGGAGTAAGATCAAGGAGGAGGCGGAAGAGGTAGTAGATGAGGTAGAGGAAGCAATAGAAGATGTAGTAGACGATGAACCTGACGATGATGAGGATTAACGCTGGTAGTGCCATAGGCAGGCCAGCAACATCTAACATAAACACTTTTTGAATATGAACAACCTCTAGGCAAAGCCTGGAAACCCGGCAAAAATAGTGTCCTAAATAAATAAATCGGGTTTTTTACACTAAAACCCGTTATGGCATAGAATAATAATTAGGTAGCTATGCTATGGTGTTTGCTGGTGTAGCACGTGAGGGTTGGCATTGTTATATTTCTGGCGGTTTTTAGTATAATGTTTACCATCTCTCCTGCAAGCGCTGCTAGCCTTCAAGGGAGCTTCCGAGACGTTGTATATGGAGGGGATAGCTATGACTATCCCTGGGCTATGGAGCCCTTACCGGATGGCGGGTTTATTATAGTAGCTACAACACAGTCCTTCAGCCAGCCGCACCTGCAGAGGTATGATGGTAGCCTGTGGCTGGCTAGGGTTACTACGGATGGTAGGATAGCGCTATCCCTACTATACACGCCCCCGAAGCCAGCAATATACTATGACTCGACGCTTTTGCCGGATGAAAGCATCGTGGTCGTGGGCTCCACCGGGGATTACAGGAATGCGGTAATAGCACGCATATCCGGGGACGGCACCCCAATATTCTATGAATACCTGGACCCCGGCGTGCCCGTCTACTCGATTGGGTTGACTGATGTCGAGTACTATGATGGTAGGATAGTTGCTGCAGGATTCTTCTACGATCTCTCGGTGTATAAGTCTATGCAGTGGATAGTGGTGCTGGACCCTAATGGGACTGTGCTTTCAAGCGTGGGCATAGACCTTGGTGCCCCCTACTATTATCCAATAACATTCTCCCTAGACATAATGGATGGCTTGGCAATTATTGCTGGGTATGGCTACACCAACCCTGGCTTCGTTGCTGCCTATAACCTGTCTAGTGATGCGATAGAATATGCGTATAGCGTAGGTGATTCCAGTGGTGATAGGTACTTTGACGTAAAGCTATCCGGCGACCGGTTGCTCCTGGTGGGTGTTACCGATGACCTGGGCGGTGAGGATGCATCAGTGGTATCCCTATGGGAGAACGGCACTCTCGACTGGGGCCTGGTTATTGGATCAGACGGCATCGATAGGCTATTCGGGCTATACCTGGACGGGCAATACGTGTATGTATCAGGGTGGAGCCAGCCACAGGTGGATACATACATGAATGACACACTAATAGCAAAGATCAGGCTCACCAGTGGAACCGTGGAGTGGTACAGGATAATAGGCTCGGTAAACGATGACTGGGCCTACAGGATCCACGTGGATGGCGAGGGGTATGTTTACAGTATAGGGGGCTACGGCTCCTCATCGGCTAAGGACGATGTGATCATACTGAGGCTGGATAGAGACGGGCGCATACCAGGATGTAGGCTAGTAAGGAACGAGACCCTATCAATAACCCCATACACACCCCCAATCACACCCATAACACCAGCAGCAAACCCATACACCACCACGGCAACGCCACTATCCATACCATACACTAACATCACAGGGAACACCTACAGGCTATGCCAAGGCCCAGTAGGTGGAGCATCAATAACCAGCGGAGGCCAACCACCTGCTAGTATATACATACTGATAGGAGGCATACTCCTGGCAATAGTAATATTCAAAAACATCCACAGAAACAATAACTAACTAGTTAAAGCCAGACAGAATTAAATAACCCCCTAGGCCTCACCCATCCCAGCCCTACAACATATGCGACCAGTAGGGATCATGGGAAACCTGCACTCCTCTCTCCACTCCCTGGATCCACTATCTAAATAGTCTAGTCCCTTGCACAATACCTCTTACCATATGCCACGGAGGACCTATTCTTCTATGCATATTTCCCTTACCTTCTCTAGTCCTTCCTGGGTTAGGCCATAGCTCTTAGTACCCCCCTTCCTATACACCAGGCCTTCTGCCTCTAGTTGTTTGAGCGCCCGTTTGACTGTGTCCCTCATAGCTGGAGGTAGCTTCCTCATTATCGCCTCTAAGGGGTAGTGGGCGTGTGTCGTTTCTCCGGTTAGCCTGTAAAGGGCACATAGAACCCTTTTCATGTGCCTCCTTGAGGCTTTGAGCGTCAACAAAAGCCACCGTATCATTCTGTAAGAATCTTGAAAGTATGTAAGAATAACATACTGTAAGAATTATAAACCTCAACCAATATATACCGTGAGTGGGGATGAGACTTTGATAACCCCAGCCATACCCCTAATAGTAAAGCCATACAAGATGAGGAAGAAGCTCAAGACAGGAGAGGAGAGGGAGTACATCATATACAGGATAAACCTCCCCAAGAGCCTAGCAGAAAGCCTAGCCCTAGAAGAGGGCGAAGACATAATACTAGCATACATAACCCAGGCAAAATGGTTTCATATTTTTGATTGGAGTAATCCTGAGGTCCTTGAGGAGGTCCTGCCAAGGCTGACGGAGAGGGAGAGGCTGGAGCTGTGTGCAACCCTAGCCCCTGAGAGCGTGTGTAGGGGCGAGAAGCCACACATACTAGTAGCAGACCCAGACAAGCTAAAAAGCCTAGGACTAGACCCAGAAAAACCAATAACCCTAAAAGACCTAGAAGAGGCGGTAAAGCGTAAAGCTCTAACAAAAGCACAGCCCCCGCAATAGAACGGTAAGAGCTGGGACATAACGTGATGAGTCCAGCCATAACCATTGTAAAAAGAGGATATCTGGCATTATGAAGGGAATGTTCAAGCATACGGTGTCAACTAACAGCGGAAGGCTAATCATGTGTTAGCATGTACATGATTGTGAGTCGTGCTTCCAGCGATAGCAACACCTATAGCCGTCTATAGGACAAAAAAGTATGTAGTTGCTTATCCAATCACTACCCACAACTACATCGGGTCGAAGGCGCATGAGGCTTGTGATATATCCTGCTAGGGAGTGGCTGTATAATGCCTCTGAGCTCTAGCCTATTACATAGACTATGGTTGCCGCTAGGACTTGTCCCAGCAAGAGCCATGATATAATCTTGAATATAATGTAGGCTCTCAAATATCTCCTAGACGATCTTATCTTTAGGTCCAGCGTTTCCAGGACCGTTATAGAGTGTATAACTGCTACTATAACCAGGAGGGGGGGTATGACTTCGATATGTAATTCGGAGCACATGCTATAACCGTCTAGGAGGCCTAGCGTAAGGGCCCTTACAAGACCCGGCTCCCTCATGCAGAACCCCGTCATTGCCGATAAATATGCAAGCGGCAGCAGGAATATCCCGCTTACAGCTGATAGGATCACGTTAATGCTTGGAGACACTATTCCACACCGTGTGCCCATATCACTGCCGCAGGAACTATTATATACTCCCTGGGGACAGTGGCTTGACTAGTAGAAGAGCATTCCTTAGGAGCATCCTAGCCTCGATATTCGGATCCATAGGTGTACTATTATATCTCCCATTAAGGTATAGGGCCAGGACCTTTGAACCCCCTAGGGAGGCCGGTGTAGCAGGTGACAGGATCCTGCTACCGCTACCAAGACTCGACGGTAGCGTTAGCCTGGAGAGGAGCCTGGCTAATAGAAGGTCTATACGGGAGTATACCAGTAGCCCAATAACCCTGGACGAGCTCTCCCAGGTCCTATGGGCAGCATACGGGATTACCGAGGTCAGGTATGGATTTAAAACGACCCCCAGTGCAGGTGCGACATACCCCCTGGAGGTGTATGCAGTTGTAGACCCTTACGGCGTCGCCTTCGAGGGAGGATACCTTGAACCTGGGTCATACAAGTATGAGCCGCATAGTCACAGCATCGTGCTGGTGAAGGGTGGGGACTTGTCTAGGAGCCTTTATGAGGCTGCCCTTGAACAGGATTGGGTTCTCGAAGCACCCGTGAATATTGTAATAACAGCAGTATTTGAAAGGACAACTAGTAGATATGGCGAGAGGGGGGTTAGGTATGTTTGGATCGAGGTAGGCCATGCGGGGCAGAATATATACCTGCAAGCCACGAGTATGGGCCTCGCAACTGTGGCTATAGGGGCGTTCCACGATGACATTGTTAGGGAAATAATCGGTGCCCCTCCCAACGAGGACCCCCTATACATAATGCCTCTGGCTAGGCCCACTAGAAGGTATATCCTTGACGAGGACGAGTTGAGGAGGTATATAGCGTCTAGGAGGGGCTAGGCTGGCTGCTAGATTGACCGTTTAAATGCTTTAGGATGAAGCTTGCAACCCTTGTGTATACCTTTATCCTGTTCTCTATCTTCGATATACCGTGCCCCTCATCCTCCAGCCTCAAATACTCCACTTTCACCCCCCTCTGGTTTAGTGCGTTGACTAGCTGTTCTGCCTCGCTTACTGGCACCCTGGGGTCGTTTGCCCCGTGTACAACCATTAGTGGGGCCTTGATCTTGTCTATGTATGTTATTGGGGATAGTTTTAGCATCAGTTCCCCATGCTTATCCGGGTCTCCATACTCCATTATCCTGTACCTCCTCCTATAGGGGCTTGTGTTCCTGATGAATGTTACAAGGTTTACAATGCCTACAATGTCTACCCCGCACCTCCATGCCTCCGGGTATAGGGCTAGACTCATTAGGGTCAGGTACCCCCCATAGCTCCCCCCCATTACGCAGACCCTATCCCAGTCCAGTATCCCTTTACTTGCCAGGTGCTCTACTGCATAGTAGACGTCGTGGACCGCGTTGATCCTCTTATCAAGGTCGTCTAGGTGCACGAAGGTCTTCCCATAGCCAAGGCTCCCCCTGAAGTTGGGGGCTACCACTGCTAGGCCCAGGCTTGTGAAGAGCTGGTGGAACAGGTTGAACCGGATCCTCTCCTGGCTCTCGGGGCCCCCGTGTAGCCAGACTATTGCAGGCATCGGAGGCTCTCCGGTCCTTGGAGTGTATAGTAGGCCGTGGACCTCCAGGCCGTCTATGCTCTTATAGCTGAATCTTGAGGGGTATGCAAGGTCCTCCTCCACTACGCCAGCCTTGGGGCTATATGTAACCCTCTCGCCATACATGTTCCTTACTATGAAGACCTCGTTACCCATCGCTGGCGATGATATGCTTGCTACAACTATGCCGTCAGACGCGTCTAGGTGTAGGACTGTTCCTGGAGGCCTCCAGTAGACTCTAGAATCCTCCCCGGGCCTCCATATGTGGATTACTGATTCCCCGTCAACGTTGACTGTATAGTATAGGGTGCCGTCCATGTAGTCCAGGTCCTCTACGTCCCACCCATGGTCTGCAACAACCCTCCACCCTCCACCATTAAGGTCATATATTGCAAGTCTGGTGAACTCGGAGTCTATGCTGGTCGCGAATGCGAACATGTCCCGCTTGATCATGGTGGGGCTTGCATTTATGGCCTCGCCTGTATGCTTAGTCAGATTCCTTACCTCCCCCCGGGTAGTGTCTACTAGTAGTATGTCGGAGTCTAGATTGGTATTGCTTGCCACCACTAGAAGCCTTTCATCATCCAGCCACTCCCACGCCTGGTTGATCCCCTCCAGCCTGGCCACCAGGCGGCTTCCCCTGCCTGGCTTGTAGATGTATAGGTCGAAGTCGACGCCGTTCCTGGATGTGCTTGTATATGCAAGCACCCCATCCCGGCTCCATGGGCCTAGCAGGTTTATGCTCCCATCCTCCCCAGCCACCCTGTATACGCTGTGGCCGTCGAAATCATAGATCGACCACCTCTCATCCCCGCCACGGTCGCTTGAGAACGCTATCCTCCCACCGGGGCCCAGCATGTAGGACCCTACCCTATCCTCCCATGGAATTACTAGGTCGTGGACCCCGTTACAGTACCTCCATAGCTGGAGGACCCCTGTAATGTCGCTTAGATAATAGATACACCCCCCCCCCCCCCCCCCCCCCCCCGCCGCCCCGTTCTAAAA
>JALWGG010000252.1 GCA_027013765.1 Acidilobaceae archaeon | reverse complement strand
CTCCAGGTCCTTAACAGGCTTATTCACACCCCTATGACCGAACTTCGTCTTATAGACGCCCGCGCCCATGCCGAGTGCAAGGAGCTGCATCCCAAGACAGACCCCTAGGACTGGCTTGCCGCTAGCCACGAGGTCTCCTGCTGTGGATGCCTGCCTCTTCAGGAGCGCCGGGTTCCCGGGACCGCTTCCTAGGACTACGCCGTCGAAGCCCTCCAGGAGGTCCTCAGCTTTGCTGTCACACGGCATCCTGGTAACCTCTAGGCCCGAGTCTAGGAGGCTCCTTATGATCCCATGCTTCACCCCGCAGTCTAGCAGGGAAACCCTCCCCCGGGCCCTCCCCGGGGGCTTGTAGGTTATGGGCCTGCGGGGGCTCAGGAGGGAGGCGTAATCCACCTCGTCATACCTGGGGGATGTTTCTAGTATATGGCTCAACTCCCCCCAGCCCGGCGGGTCCTCTCCAGTAGCTACTACCGCCTGCATCACACCCATGCTCCTGATCTTCTTAACAAGCCACCTTGTATCGACTCCATAGGCCCCTGGAACCCCGTCGGACGCCAGCCACTCCCCGAGGCTCCATAGGGCCTCTGGATGGCTGTAGTCCGGGTAGTCAGATACTATGAGCCCCGACACCTTCACGCTCTCCGACTCCATGTTGAGGGCTAGCCCCCTCCAGGTCCTCACCCTGGGGACCCCGTAGTTGCCGACGTGTGGATGGGTTATGACTAGGATCTGGCCGGCATAGCTGGGGTCTGTAAGGCTCTCCGGGTACCCGGTCATTGCTGTGGTGAATACAAGCTCCCCGACACTCACACCCTCATACCCGAAGCCGCACGCCTCGATCCCAGTGCCGTCCTCAAGCAGGATCCTGGACTTAACCCTGCACCCCAGCATTGGTAGGGCTAGTGTACCGGGTGCCCCCCTTGCAGTGTTACCCATCTGTAACCCAGCGGCACAGTTTAGTAGGAGACGGGTATTAAATCCGTTTGTAACCAATGTAACTTATTAAGCCCCGGCCTGCAGTCTATGCTACTGGTATATTAACATTGTATAAGGGGAAGGGTATCTCCGAGGCTGTCAGGAAGATAATAGACTCAGACCCGTGCATGCAGGAGGCCCTGGCGGCGAGGGTGATAAGCTATAGCGAGCTTGCAAGGAGGATCCATCCAATGGTCGAGAGGCTAACCGGGGAGCAGGTATCCGTGAACTCGATCAAGATAGCGCTAACCAGGTACACGCCCCCCAAGGCTAGGGGCAGGGCCCCCAGGAGGAGGGTTCTGGACCTCCTTGCAAGGTCCTCGCTCGAACTTAGGAGTAGTGTAGCAGTTGTTACCGCCTATAGGAGCGCGTTCAGGCAGGCGCTGAGGGCTCTCATGGAGGTAGAGTCCAAGGCCAGGCTCCTCCTGGTCCTGCAGAGTATAAACACGTTCACCCTGATAATAGATGAGGAGCACTCGGACGCGATCCTTGAGGTCCTAGGAGACAGCGTGGTGGAGGTTTACCACGACCAGGCAGCGGTGATAATAGTGAGCCCCGAGGACCTCGTCAGGGTCCCCGGCTTCGTCGCCCATGTGACGAGCCTCATAGCATCGGAGGGGATTAATATAACTCAGATAGAGTCCAGCTACACAGACACGATACTAGTACTTGATAAGGATGACGCCATCAGGGCGTTTGATATACTCAATAAGGCTATAGAGATCGCGAGGCAGCAGCTATCCATAACATCACCCCAGGGCTAGCACCCCAGGCGTAACACTACCCATATTAATTGTAACAGCCCTGCTACAGGCCCCGGGTGGCCTGGGGTGATGGAGGCCCAGAAGCTCAAGCTGAAGTGCCCCGTCTGCGGCCTCGACGTTGAGCTTGACAGTGATGTAATGGATGGGGAGCTTATAGAGCACGACTGTGGAGCCGTGCTTGAGGTGAAAATAGTCGACGGGGAGGTCAAGCTAGTCGAGTTCGAGGGCTCCATGGAGGACTGGGGAGAGTAAGGCGGCAACCATTAAATAGGCCCCGACAAGTAATACAACGGTGTCCATGGAGTGGGTATAGCGTCGAGGCTCCTAGAATACCTACAAGAAACCACATTCTACCCGGGCTACGGGCCTGAGTGGGGTAGTGGAGGCATATTCGGCCTCAAATACCACCGGGGGGTCCTATACTTTACACTAGCATTCGAGGCCAAGGCATACTTCTCCTGGATAGGGGGGAGGCACGTATACGGGTTCGAGCACCTAGGTGGGGGGGCTAAGAGCGGAGGGGACACATACAACGCCTCCGCCGCCGTGGATGACGAGATCTTCTTCGGGGGATGGGTACACGCACAGCCAACATATATAACGGGTGGGAGG
>JALWGG010000251.1 GCA_027013765.1 Acidilobaceae archaeon | reverse complement strand
CCGCCGCTTAGCTCGGAGGGGGATCTGTCGGGCTTCCTCGCCCGCCCGTCGAACTCCGGCAGATCGTTATCCCTGGACTCGTCCCTGCCCATGCCCGCGAGCTCCATTGCAAGCATAACATTCTCCAAGGCTGTTAGCGTCGGTATTAGGTGGAAGAACTGGAAGACGATCCCAACGTTACGCCTCCTCCACGACCTCCTCCAAGACTCGCTCCTGCCAGAGATCTCATCGCCCAACACCCTAACGCTTCCACGGGTGGGGACGTCTATCCCGGATGCTAGGAAGATGATCGTGCTCTTCCCGCTGCCGCTGGGGCCAACGATCGCCGTGAAGGTGCCCTTCTCAATGGTGAACGAGACGCCCTTGAGAACGTCCTCCACGACCCTTCCAGACCTATAACTCTTCCATACATCATTAAATACTATTGCATATCTAGAGTCCAATGTATATACCCACATATACACGAGGATAAACCAATCCTCTATTTAAATGCTTGGTTATACTCCCAGTATGGAGGATACTATACTATGCACAGTATTGGATAGCCACGAGAGGCCGACGACCGGAGGCACCCCGGCGAGCTCCAGGAGGCCGGAGACACTCCTAGGATGCCAGAGCTCCCACACACTCCCAGCACCCGAGGATATAACCAACGGTACCCCATAGGCATAGGCCCTCCTAACCACCGACTCCATAAATCTCCAGTAGCCTTCGAAATCGCTTACCAGGGGGTTCAGGACTAGCTCAACAGCACCATACCCCCTGGCCTTGAACAGCCTATGGGTACTCCTATCAACGATCCTGGACGTGCCCCTGGATACCTGGATCAAGTGTACACCACGGATAGCCGCTGCCCTACGTGCAACCTCCAGGCTACCAGGCCTCACGGCCACAAGCGTATTCCTTGGAACCCTCCTCAGACGCCTCCTAAGCTCGGCTGTTGTAGAGGGGGTTAGGGTGATCCTAGGCACAACCTTAATATTATGGCCATGGATCCTCCGGGCAACGTCATTGAACATATCCATCTCAATGCCAACCAAGCTTATACCCATGCTCTTAAGTATGGGTATAGCCTCATCAACCTCTCTGAACCTGATCAACAAGTCACCATACATGCCTACCCGCCGCCCAGCATCTCCTCATAACTCTTGATAGCCTTCCTCCTCCCCCCAGTGAAGCCTATCTCAACCTTGATCACATCATCAGCCTCATACAGGATCAGCCTGCCCTGGAGCGCGTCCTGCTTGCTTAGCCTGATATGGAGGGTCCCAGTCTTATCCACTCTCTCGTCGAGGCTAGACCTCATGCTAGCCTTGTCGGCGGGGCTCAACCTGCCTAGGATGCTCTCCAGCGCGTCTTTAACCCTCCCTCCACTTATAGTTATCCTGAGTACCTTGATAGGGTTTCCATAGTGGCCCTGGTAGGTCTCGATGGACTTATCTGCCTCCTCAAGGATGTCTGCCGGGATGATATTCCTGACAGCCCTGATCACCTTATCCTCATCCTCGGTGGCATGTATATAGACCCGGATATGGAGAGTCCTCACAGGCATCCCGACACACCCGCCTCCAGGGGCTCATCTATAGGGCTCAGCCTCCACATGCTCCAGGGGAGTCCTGGGATAAATTATCCTAGATGCATAGAGCCTGCCAGGCGGGTAGGCTAGGAACGGGCTACCCGGCGGGTTGTGGCACTCCTCAAATATGCGGGGCCTCTCAAGGTCCTTATTAGCATACACAAGCCTCACACTCGTCCTCGCAAGCTCGTCCGCAAGCCTATGCCACTCCCCCCCATATAATAGAGCGGCATCCACATTGGGGAGGGCCCTAGCCAGGGCCAGCGCCTCTCCACAGCTAGATGCCCTAACAACCGGGAGCACTGGTATATCGCTCTTACTCCATAACAGCTTGGAGGACTTAGATACGTGGTCTAGTATAACTGGCCTATACAGGGTCCTCTTGACCCTACCCCCATAAACCAGCTGTCCACCCCTCCTCACGGCGTCATCGACCAGTGACTCTAGGTGGGACGCCCTCCTCCTACCATTTAGAGGACCCATGGTGCTAGACTGGTCTAGAGGGTCTCCAGGCTTGATCGTGGATGTATACGTGATTAGGTCCTCCACGAAATTCTCAGCAACGCTAGACTCCACGATCACGGCCTTTGCAGCCAGGCACCCCCTCCCATTGGCCTGTAGCCTAGCCTCTACAATGCTCTTCGCGGCTATGGCTAGGTCGGACCCACTACATACTATTGCTATAGAGTTGTCCATGCAGAATGAGACGTGGAGCACGCCCGGGGTCCTGGAGTATATAGAATAGGCGGTATCCTTCGAGGATGAGAATGAGACTAGGTGTAGCAGACCTGTC
>JALWGG010000250.1:4206-7362 GCA_027013765.1 Acidilobaceae archaeon | reverse complement strand
CTGCCAAGCCTCTCCGGCGGGTGCAGGTAGCCCTCCCTCCTCCTCTCAGGGGGCACGTAGAAGTCGCAGAAAGTGCACCTGGTGACGCATATATTCGTGTATGCCAGGTAGAGGTTGACAATGTAGCTCCCTACACCCTTCTTAACGGTTCTGGCATAGTAGTCAGCAGCTGCCGCCAGCGCGTGGAGCGGGGCTTCTGTAAGCATCTCCACTATATCGCCTATACCCAGGTCCTCGCCGTAGACAGCCCTCTCCAGGCCCCTGACCCCTGCAGATTCAACGATCCCTGCTAGCCATGGTGGAGGCTCCAATGCTATGACCCCCCTACAGGCCTATACCAGTTATCCCTCTCCACCGGGATGTAGCCGGCGCCGCGTATGTAGCCCTCTATCCTATCCCTTACAAGGTGTGGGAGAGGGACTCCAGCCTCTGGAAGCACCTTCTCCCCATACAAGGTTCCTCCCCAGTCATTCGCTCCGTAGTGCAGTGATACCTGGCCCATCCACACACCTGCGGTGAGCCAGCCGGCCTGTATCCACTTGATCTCCCCCCTGAATACTATCCTTGAGATCGCGATGTTCCTAAGCAGCTCCCCGCCCCCTGCTGGGTATGGGATCTTCTCGCCTAGGACGCTCTTACCCGGCTCGAAGTTCCATGTTATGAACGACATTATGAGCCCCCTCCTCCTCTGCAGCTCCAATAGTTTTAGGAGGTGGGACGCCCTCTCCTCCAGGCTCTCTACATGGCCAAACATCATTGTAGCGCTTATAGGTAGACCCATATCCATGATCGTGTCCATGGTGCTTATCCAGGTGTCGGAGCTACTCTTCAGGGGTGATATGAGCTTCCTAACCCTATCGCTGAGGATCTCGGCCCCAGCCCCCGGCACGCTATCCAGCCCGGCCTCCTTGAGCCTGGAGAGGACCTCCCTTAGACTCATCCTATTAACCCTGGCCAGCCACTCCAGCTCGACGACGCTTAGCCCGTGTATTGCCACCTCTCCATGGGTCTCCTCCTTTATGATCCTGAAGGCCTCCTCATAGTACTCCAGGGGGATCCCCGGGTCCACGCCCCCCTGGAAGAGGACCTGCCTGATCCTATACCTCCTCCACGCATCGACGACCCTCAACGCGGCCTCCCTAGCCTCAAGCTTGTATGCATCTGGGGAGCCCGGCTTCCTGTAGAAGCTGCAGAAGCTGCAGCCAACAACGCATATATTAGTGTAGTTCATGATCATATTCACTATATACCCGACCCGCCTGCCGGTTAACATGTGGGTTATCCCGTTAGCCACCCCGCCTAGGAGCCATAGGGGCGCCCTATAGAGCCTTACTATATCCCTAACCCCTCCCCTACCGTCGAGTAGCCTCTCAAGCTCGGCCCCATACCCGAGGTCCTCGGCGGCCCTGATATACTGCTCCAGGGACCCTGCTACCTTGACAGCCAAACCTCGAACCCGCATAGCGTTAAGGGTGTGGCTGGGAGATTTATCATTATACTTATAGCCTTACTGTTCAGGCGTTAGGTCCTCCTAGGTGCATGTTAAGCCATTCCAGCTCAAGCCTAGCCACCTCCCTCACCAGCGGCTGCTTGTATATGTCGAAGTGGCCTGCAAGGTACCTTACAACCCTCTTATCGCTTCTAATCCGCGATGCGACGTCGAGTGCAAGGTCTGGGGGCGTGGTCTCATCCTTCTCAGCTATAACGAATAGTATAGGTCTCGACACGAGCTCTGCATAGAAGCCGGGGTTGTATGCCAGGACCCTGTCGAGGCTGTCCAGGGTAACATAGTTCCTGAACGTTGGATACTTTGCAACATGCTCCAGATAGTACTCCACCGCCTCGCGGCTCGTGATAACCGCTGGCCCGTCCCGGGATACTATTGGTATGACGGCTTTCTCGAAATCCCCACGGCAGCAGGCCTCCCTGCCGGTATCGGCTAGCTCCAGGACCGGGTCTAGGCTTCCAAAGTACTTCATGGCGGTCTTGAAGGTGTACACGTTGGGGACCTGAGCGATCCCGCACCTGACACCCTTAGGAGGGAATGCTAGGAGTGTGATGACGTGGCCCCCGCTGAAGCTTGTCCCCCAAACACAGATCCTATCCGGGTCGACGTAGTCCAGCCCCCTGATGTATGAGATTGCGCATCTATAGTCGGATACCTGGTCCTCCGGGTATATGGCCTGCCGGGGCGTGCCACCGCTCTCCCCGAGCCTCCTGAAGTCGAAGGATAGGACCACGTATCCCCTTGAAGCCCAGTATGGGGCATAGTCATCGACGTGGACCTCCTTAACGACGCCGAACCCGTTAGCCATAACAACAGCCGGGTACACTCCGTCGCCAGCGGGCCTGTAGAGGATCCCGCTACACTCGACACCGCTGCAGGGGAACCTAACCTTCTCAACCGTATAATCCATCCCGGCTCACCAGCGTATAGAGTCAGCCTAGGCTATAT
The DNA here is from genome assembly GCA_027013765.1 of Acidilobaceae archaeon. Classification (GTDB taxonomy): domain Archaea; phylum Thermoproteota; class Thermoprotei_A; order Sulfolobales; family Acidilobaceae; genus S012-22. The sequence goes on along the minus strand of JALWGG010000250.1, from coordinate 4,907 downwards.
ATAGTGGAGTGTATCGTCTTATAACGGGCATAAGGTATGGCGGAGGAGACGGCGTCTAGGAAGATCGACCATATAAGGATGGTAGTCGAGTCCAGGGTGGAGGCTAGGGAGCCCACGCTCCTAGACGATGTAAGGGTAATCCACAACCCGCTTCCCGAGCTGGACCTGGACGATGTAGATACATCAATAGAATTCTGCTGGACAGGCAAGACTCTGAGGGCACCCATAATGATTACCGGGATGACCGGGGGCCATCCAGACGTCGAGTGGATAAATAGGAAGCTAGCCGGGATAGCAGAGGAGCTTGGAATAGCGTTCGGCGTAGGCAGCCAGAGGGCCGGGATAGAGGATCCAGGCCTGGCGAGGACCTACAGGGTAGCCAGGGAGGCGGCCCCATCAACGGTGATCGTCGCAAACCTAGGAGCGCCTCAATTCTCAAGGGGATACACGTGGAGGGAGGCCGTTAAGGCGGTTGAAATGATCGACGCCGACGCCATAGCAATACACCTGAACCCCGGCCAGGAGGCATACCAGGATGAGGGAGACCCATACTACTCGAATGTCATAGAGACGGTAACAGAGGTCCTCGACAGGATCAGCGTCCCAGTAATCATAAAGGAGACGGGGACAGGAATCCCCGGAGAGACGGCCAGGATCCTGTGGAGGCTAGGCTTCACGTGCTTCGACGTCCCTGGCCTAGG
>JALWGG010000250.1:0-4196 GCA_027013765.1 Acidilobaceae archaeon | reverse complement strand
GGTCCAAGTCCAGGCATGGCAAGCCCCTTAGACCAGCTGGCCCCCTGGCAGACCACTGGGGGAACCCGACGGCGATATCGATAATAGAGGTCAGGTACAACGCGCCCAGCTCATTCATAATAGCCAGCGGGGGTGTGAGGAACGGCTTAGACGCCGCACGGGGCATAGCCCTGGGGGCGGATATGGCCGGGGTTGCACTACCGGTCCTAAGAGCACTGATAAACAATGGGGAGGAGGGGGCCAGGAGGCTGCTGGAGTCGATGATCTACCAGGTGAAGACGATACTATTCATGACGGGGGCCAGGAGGGTCGAGGAGCTCTGGTCCAGGCCTATAACGATCCATGGCAGGCTACTCGACGAGGCGGAGGCCCGCGGGATAGATCCAAGGAAGTATATATACCAGGTTAGGCCGAATACCCTACTATGGAGAATGAGGAATGGATGAAGGGCTATCAAACAGGCTGAAGGACCTTGCAGTCCTGGTAAATACATACCTCGCCGAGAAGCTACGCGGAGCCCCGGAGAACGTGTATATGGCGGCTACACACCTGATAAGGGCCGGGGGTAAGAGGGTCAGGCCAGCAGTCACCCTTGCAACGGCTAAGATGCTTGGCGGCGGGGAGGCGGTGGCGAGGGCCCTGCCGCTAGCAGCGGCGGTGGAGGTCCTCCACAACTTCACATTGATTCACGACGATATAATGGACCAGGACGAGTATAGGAGGGGCGTCCCCACAGTCCACAAGGTATGGGGCGTGCCCATGGCCATACTAGCTGGGGACCTCCTATACGCATACACCTTCAGGATGGCCCTCGAATCCAGGGATAACGGGTTGAAGCCTAGGAGGACGATATACGCGTTGAAGATACTGGCTGATGCATCGGTGAAGGTCAGCGAGGGCCAGGCATATGACATGATGTATGAGGATAGATGGGATGTGGACGTGGACGACTACCTAAAGATGGTATACCTTAAGACGGCCGCACTCATAGAAGCCTCGGCAATGCTGGGGGCTATAGCAGGCAATGCAGACAGGTCCCTCGTCGCATTGATGGGAGAATACGGGAAGCTGGTCGGGCTAGCCTTCCAGATAAGGGACGACATACTAGGAGTATTCGGGGACCCCAAGAAGACGGGGAAGCCCGTCTACAGTGACCTGAGGAGGGGCAAGAAGACGCTACTACTGATCTACACAGTCAGGAAGCTGGGAGGATATGAGGAGGTATCAAAGATGCTGTCGGAGGGCAAGTATGACGAGGTTGCAGAGCTCATCAAGGAGTCAGGGGCGCTTAGCTATGCCGAGGACCTCGCCAGGAGGTATATGGAGAGGGCGGTCGAGATCATAGATAGCATAGACGAGCTCGAAGTCAGGGACGAGGAGTCCAGGAGCTTCCTATCAAGCCTGGCAAGGTTCGTCGTGGAGAGGGAGAAGTAGTGTATAGGCCCAGCGACTACCAGTTCCCAAGGGTATATGTCGAGGGGGCCGAGTCCGGGGAGTGTCTGGTCCTGGATGATGGAAGGGCTAGGATAGAGAAGCCCTGCAAGCGTGGCATGGGCCTGGTGCCCTATGAGTCGGGCTTCGAGATGACTATAGACCCTGTGGAGGCCGTCGTGAAGAGGAGCTACGCGATCTACATACCATCCCGGGGGGAGGTCCTCATAGTACCCCGGGGAACCCGTGTATACCTTGTAGAGGCCCTCGGGGTCCAGGTAAACCATGTAGCCCTAGAGGGCGACACCGTGAAGCCGGGCAGCATACTAGCATACATACTAACCGGGAAGGGGGAGACGAGGACCTTGAGGTCCGGGGTAGAGGGAGTTATAATATACATCGGATGGGGGCTGGAAGGTGAGTTGAATAGGTACATATACGTGATAGCCCGCGAGGGCGTTGAGAGGGTGATGGTTGATGGAGCTTGAGGACCTCGTCCGGGGATACGCTCTAAAGAATGCCGTCAAGCACGGCGGGAAGGCTAGGGTTGGGAGCGTAGTCTCAATGATCCTGGGCGAGCACCCAGAGCTCAGGCAACATGCCAGGGAGATAGCGGCGATAGCATCTAGGATAGTCGAGGAAGTTAATAGGATGAGCCTGGGAGAGCAGAGGAGGATCCTGGAGGAGAGGTATCCGTCCCTCCTGGAGGAGAAGGGTGAGAGGGAGGAGAGGCCTAGGCTCCCCCCACTACCCGGCGCTGTCGAGGGTAGGGTTAGGACCAGGTTCGCCCCCAACCCGGACTTCGTCATCCACATAGGCAACGCGAGGCCCGCTATACTGAGCGATGAGTATGCGAAGATGTACAAGGGAGTGTTGGTCCTTAGGTTCGAGGACACGGATCCTAGGACCAAGACGCCCCTAAGGGAGGCCTATGACCTGATAAAGGAGGACCTCAAGTGGCTGGGAGTGTCGTGGGGAGAGGAGTACATACAGAGCCTTAGACTGGAGATATACTATGACGTTGCCAGGAAGCTCATCGAGAGGGGATGCGCATACATAGACACATGCGGGGAGGAGGGGAGAGACCTCATCAGGAAGGGCGTGGGATGCCCCACGAGGAACAACCCCGTAGAATGGCACCTGGAGGAGCTAGACAAGATGCTCTCAGGCCACTACGGTGAGGGAGAGGCGGTGCTGAGGGTTAAGACTAGGCTAGACCACCCCAACCCCAGCGTGAGGGACTGGGTAGGGCTAAGGATCATAGACACGGTGAAGCACCCACACCCGATAACTGGGTCGAGATACAATGTATGGCCCACATACAACCTTGCAGTAAGCATAGACGACCACATGATGGGGATCACCCACGTCCTGAGGGCGAAGGAGCACGAGGTAAACACAGAGAAACAGTTATACGTCTACAAGTGCATGGAATGGGACCCGCCAGTATTCATACACTTCGGCCGCCTGAAGCTAGAGGGCTTCATAATGAGTAAAAGCCACATAAGGAGGCTGCTTGAGGAGAACCCAGACAAGTTCATGGGCTATGACGACCCAAGGTTTGGAACCATAGCCGGGCTGAGGAGGAGGGGCATACTACCGGAGGCCATACGGGAGAGCATAATAATGCTGGGGGTGAAGCCGGGTGATGTGACACTCAGCTGGGCAAACCTGGCGGCAGTCAATAGAAAGATCCTGGACAAGATGGCTGACAGGATAATGTATGTAGGGGACTGGGTAGAGCTGAGGGTAGACCAGGAGGAGTGTATGACCGCAACGATACCAAGGCACCCCGAGAGGCCGGGCGAGGCCAGGAGCATCAGAGTCTGTCCGGGAGATGTGATCCTCCTAAACAAGTCAGACGCCCGGGGAGAGGTTAGGCTGATGGGCCTAGGCAACTATAGGGTCGACGACGGGAGGCTAGTATATATAGGCGGAGGCCTTGAATACGCGAGGGGCAGGAGGCTCCCCATAATACAGTGGGTGAGGAAGGAGGAGGCCGTCAAGACCAGGATACTAAGGCCCGAGGGCTTGGACCTGGTGGTGGAGGAGGGCTACTCGGAGGCCGCCCTGAGGGATTATGGTGTGGACTCCAGGATCCAGCTAATCAGATACGGGTTCGCCCGGGTCGACTCGACGGGGGCTGTGTATACGCTGGTGTATACCCACAGCTAAACACAGATATAGCTGGCGTATATGCAACATCATACCAGGAGGTCCTCAGGATTGGATAAGACCCCGATAAGCGAGGGAGAGTATAGGATCCTAAGACTCATGAAGGAGAAGGGGGTAAGCGGGGGAGATATAGAGGAGGTAGCCAGGATTATAGGGGTCACACCAGCAACCCTGCACAGTATAGCAAGGCTCCTAAGCGACAAGGGCCTAGCCCGGGTGGAGGAGGTCTATGAAGAGTCAATAACCCTGACAGAGAGGGGCCTGGAGGCGTTAAAGCATGGACTACCGGAGGAGAAGCTGGCCAGGCTCCTTGAGGAGCATGGAGGAGAGGCCCCGCTCACGACTATCCAGGAGGTCCTCGGCAGAGAGGCGGGGGTAGCTATAGGCCAGGCCAGGAAGGCTGGCATGATAAGCATAGAGGGTGGGCTGGTAAGGCTCCTACCCCAGTGGAGGGATAAGGTGGGGGGCCTGAGGAGGGCCCTTGAAGAGGCTTCAAGAGGAGGCCTGGCAGAGGGGGTCGAGAGGCTCATATCCAGGGGGCTTGTTAGGAGGAGTAGGGTGAAGAGGACAGTCATGAAGCTTGTAGATGA
>JALWGG010000249.1 GCA_027013765.1 Acidilobaceae archaeon | reverse complement strand
CATACTTGCCGAGGGGGCCTACGGGCGTTTGAGGTCCACGCTTGGTATAGAGGCTTGGCATGAGTATGTTATAGGGTTGAACGCCCACTATAGTAGGGGGGATGTGGAGGGGCTCATAGTAGACTTCACGCCAGGCCTCCACAAGGACCTCTTCTCATGGCTCCTAACACTGGGAGGCGAGGTCCTAGCAGGCACGGGAGCCCCGGGTAGTGTCAAGGAGTACCTGGAGAGGGTTGAGGAGGCATACAGGCTCCGGGGGAGGAGTAGGATGTATGGGGGCAAGGTCCTCCTAGGCCCCCCACTAAGACAGCTGGTAATAGGCAGGGTGGTTGTAACAGGGGATGCCGGGGGCCTTACAAAGCCCCTCACAGGAGGAGGACTATACCCCTCCACTAGGGCTGCATGGCTCGCATACAAGGGGATAGAGTCGGGGCTAGACCCCCTAGAGGCATGGTCCAGGGCAGTATATACAGTATCCAAGGAGCTCAGGAGGCAATACAGGATAATGGGGTTCCTACGCAGGAACACCAGCCTAATGGGAGAGGTCCTCAGGGCCCTGGCAGAGTCCGGCCTAGACAAGGCGGTGGCGGGTAGGATAAGCTATGACGCACACCACAAGGCAGTGCTAGCCGCGGCTAGGAGCCCGCTGCCAGCTGTTAGGTTCCTGCTACGCATGGCCAGGAGGAGGCCCCTGGAGACTGCTAGGCTAGCTGCCATAGTGGTTTCCAGCCTAGTAGCACTGTAGTTGATGCGTTCCATAACGTCTGGGGTCCACCTATCCTATATAAACCCCAACAGGCAAACAAGTAACCCATGGAGCATGGGGCCGTCGTCTAGCCTGGCTAGGATGCCAGCCTGGGGAACGCATCCCCAAGCGGCGTCCAGACCGCTGGTGGTCCCGAGTTCAAATCCCGGCGGCCCCACCATTTATCACTAACATTAGGATGATGCCTGCTATCCCGTTAGGGGTGCATGTATACATCTGTATATATTTAGTTGCTCGCCTATTCTTAGTGGTGCGATTTATACCAGCATTTAATTCATAATGAATTCTAATATATTTATATAATTAGATATGTATTTTATATTTATAATTAGCCTGGCTTGTAATTCAGTATATAGGCTGTGTCGTTAGGTCCTCCTAGAGCCTATCTCCCGAGAGGGTTCTTGGAGGGCCCACGGCCTGGATGGGTGTGTGATGTATAGGGGCTTAGCCTCTATGGTGCTGGTACTCCTAGTCATACCATCACTTATCTCGGTCATCAGCATTGGACAGAGGAATATAGTTGCTGAGGATCCCGTGGGTGATGCGATTGGCGATGGCGTATCCCAGGACGCTATTGCAAGCGTTGATATAAAGCATCTGGGAGTCTATGGTAGGGAGGATGGGATGACGATAGTCCTCGCGATGGCTGGAAGCCTTCTGGAGGAGGGTACATACATCTTTAGGATTGGGTTCTACGGTGACGACTCGTCTATAGAGGTTATCATAGGCCCATACACCCCCAGCGCCGATACGGATGTGCCCGGCTTCATAGAAGGTAGTAGTGCGATGGGCGACTTCAGGTATCCTGTCAGTGTAAGTATAGAGGGCTCCACGATAATGGTGGAGGTAGACGCTACAGGTCCTGGAGCCAGTTTCATGCTCAACATGCTCCCAACACATAACAGCAAGCTGAAGAGTCTGAACATTATAGTAGAGTCCTCATATGCCACGATCGATGGGAGTGCGCATGACGAGTTACAGTACTCCGTAAACCTTGAATCAGGCGGGGGGGCTGGTGTGCCGACTACAACCATGACCCGGGAGGAGCCCATGATGACCATGCCGAAGGTGGTCTTCAGGGATCTGGGGGCTAAGGCTAGCGGTGTCGACGTGTCTATAACGGGGACTCCATCCATCCGGATCTATACAGTTGAGGGTGACGGGATCTATTATACTGTTATAGAGGCTAGGGTCGAGGGGACCTCGCGGGGGGCAGACCACGTGGGTGTTGTGATAGAGTTCTTCAGCAACGGGGACCTCGTCGACCAGGAACTATACAACATGATGATTTATGGGGGTATAGTGGATGACGATGGCACCGGGAATGGCTACTCCTATGACTATGTAGTACAGATCCCCAACACCCAGTATAAGATGGAGATCCACGAGCACCTAGAGCCCAAGGGCGGGTCATGGTCGAGCTGGGCATTCACAGCGAAGTACAAGATACCCGGGATACATGAGCAAGGCATATCCAACCTGAAGGAGGCGATCGAGGCGCTCAAGGGGGGAAAGGCTGAGGTATATGTGACTGCGGTTGCATTCAAGGACGGGGGCGAGACCCAGTACACCACCGCTTCCAAGCAGGTTAAGGTCACTATCGAGGATAGTGTAGCTCCCGGGGCTAGTGTGGAAGCTGCTACAAGCAAGGCTACAAGTGTTACAACATCGGAGGGTGGTACTGAGGGTGGAGGGGCTTCCGGTGCTAGCATGGCAGTCGTTGCCGCGGCTATCATTATAGTGCTAGCAGTTGCAGGCTTTGTATTCTTCAAGTTTAGGTGAGCTTTTTATTAAATATTATAAGATTATAATCTTTACCCTTTATATTATGTCGTGGTTATATGCGTAGGCATCTGATAGCCTATATACCTAGTGCCCCTCATAGACCATTGCGGAGAGGCTGCGTGGTGCATTTATAGGGATGAGGCCTGGGGGGGCTGGTGTAAGGCTCAAGACGGGGCTACGGGATATAGAGCTATGGATAATACTAGGAGCCCTCATAGGCCTCCTCTCAGGCCTAGCCGGGGCCTCACTCACCATACTAATCGAGGACCTCTACCCGAGGCTCGCCGGCAGGCTGGGGGGAGAGGTCCTCGTCAACAAGGACCTCTCAACGAGCCTACTCCCAGTTATCCCATTAATGGCGCTGGGCGGCCTGGCGTCGGGGCTTATAACGTGGCTCTTCGCCCCCGAGGCCGAGGGCCATGGGACGGACCAGGTGATTGAGGCTATACACAAGAGGAAGGCAGAGGTCAGGGCTAGGGTTGCGGTGTGGAAGATCATAGCATCATCGATACTGATAGGGACTGGTGGGAGTGCGGGTAAGGAGGGCCCTATAGCTCAGAGCGGGGCGGGTATAGGGTCACTGATAGCTGGACTGATGAGGCTTACCAGGGTTGAGAGGAGGCTACTTGTACTCGCCGGGGTTGCTGGTGGTATAAGCTCGGTCTTCAAGGCCCCTCTGGGCGCCGTTATATTCTCCCTTGAGGTCCCCTATAAGAGGGATGTGGAGTCGGAGACTATAACTCCAATAGCCGTTTCCTCGATAACGGCATACCTAGTGAGCCTGGCCATACTTGGTGGGGAGACAATCTTCCCCGTGCCGGCAGTAGAGCCGGGGGAGGTCCTCAGGCCTGGGACTATAACCCTGCTACTGGGGATAGGAGTCTTGACGGGGCTCATGGCTAGGGTATTCGTGAGGACCTTCTACTGGGTCGCCGGTACATTCGACAAGGCCGGGATCCCCAAGCCCCTTAAACCAGCACTCGGGGGACTGCTGGCGGGGGTTGTAGCCTTCATATTCCCCGGGGTGATGGGGCAGAGCTACTGGATAGTATCCGATATACTGGAGGGTGTCTCATATGGAGCAACGGTCCTAGTTGCAGTGTCGCTGGCTAAGATAGCGGCTACATCATTCAGCGTGGGGAGTGGCGGGAGTGGAGGAGTCTTCGGGCCATCGATAGTCATAGGGTCCCTCAGCGGGGCTGGGATAGCGCTGGCATTCGGGAGCAACCTATACCCGGCGGCTGCCATAATAGGGATGGTCTCATTCCTGGCGGCTGCTGGCAAGGTGCCCCTAGCAGCTGTGGTCATGACTGCTGAGATGACGCGTGGATACGCCCTGGTAGCCCCAGCCATAGGGGCTGTGGGGCTATCCATGCTTGTCGCCGGGGGAGACTCGATCTATAGGAGCCAGGTGGATACAAGGATAGACTCCCCATTCTACCTTGGAATGGAGCTCAGGGAGATACTCAGGAAGGTCAGGGTCAGGCAGGTCATGACGACCAAGGTCGTGACAGTAAGGCCGGACGACACGCTGCTGGACGTGTTGAGGCTGATCGGGAAGACCGGCCACAGGGGCTTCCCGGTTGTTGACGAGGCTGGTAGGGTTGTTGGGATGATCACTGAGAGGGATATAGCTAGGTACCCGAGGACCAGGCTTGAGGAGGTCAGGGTAGGGGATGCCATGACAAGGAACCTGGTGGTGGCCACCCCCGATGAGACGCTCGACGACGCGATGACTAAGATTATAAGGTATACCATAGGCAGGCTTCCGGTAGTAGAGAGCACGGAGTCTATGAAGCTCGTCGGCATAGTAACGCCTAGAGACATATTAAGGGCTTACAAGGCCCTAGAGGCCGTTATAGAGTAGGGTGGACGGATGGCCAGTGTAGCCACTGAGCTCAAGGCCCTGGCAGAACGCCTATACAATGGGAGGGAGCACGTTGCAGGCTCCCCCGGGGAGAGGAGGGAGGCGGAGAGGGTGGGGGAGGTCCTCACAGACTATACAGGGCTAGAGTATAGGCTCATCGAGATACCAGTCCTATCCTGGAGGTTGAAGCACAAGGACCCCCCATGGCTCCAGCCGGCCCCATACACGGAGGAGTCATACGCCCGTGGAAGGGTGACCAGGGTTAAGGGCGACCCAGGGGACCCGGGCGCCTGGAGCAGGGGTAGGGGGATAGCCCTTATAAGGGAGCCTGAGGACCCGGACGACCTCAAAGCCGCCATGCTCCTGGCCTTCGAGAACGGGTTCGACGCCCTACTCGTCGAGGCGCCTCCAAGGATTATAGTGGTCAACGGCTACTGGGGGTACAGCTACAGGGCAGGGGCCCCAGCCCCCATACCGGTTGGCTACGTGGAGCCTGGCAGGATCAGGGAGGGGGAGGTGGTCGAGGTGAGCATCGACGCGGATATGAGGACCTCCCGGGGCTACATAGTGGAGGCTGGCGGGGGGGAGAATCCGGTAGCCGTTGGGGCGCACTATGACAGGTGGTATACGGGCTTCCAGGATAATATCCTAGGGGTGGCACAGGCAGGGGTCCTGGCAAGGATGCTACTGGATAAGGGCGGGGAGGTCCTCCTGCTAGCATTCACAGCGGAGGAGCACGGGGCCCCGGGATACGCGTCATGGTACTGGGCGCGGGGTAGCAGGTTCTACTTCACCCAGCTTGAGGAGTCGGGGAGGCTTGAGGGGGTGAGGGCATACATAAACTTTGACGTGGCAGGCAATAGGGGGCTCACGGTCAGCGGCAGCCCACAGCTCATATCAGGTACAAGGCTCCCCGTCAGGGAATGGGAGTGTCCTGAGTGCGACAGCCTCCAGGCAGCGGTCCGGGGGGTCCCAACGATCTCGATACACAGCCTATGGAGCGGTGAGGCCCTCAAGATATACCATACCCCCCACGACACGCCTAGCAACTACAATATTGAGAGCGCCGCCGAGGCGGTCCTGGAGGCCTATAGGCTTATAAGCATGGAGCCCAGGTGGGGGGCGCTGAGGGAGGTCCTCGGCAACACGCTATCCCAGGGCCCCCTAGAGGCTAGGAGGCTTAACGCTATGATACAAGCACTCCTAGACAGGGACCCGGAGCATGGCTACAGGATACTATCAAGGACCCTCCTAAAGCCCGTCCACTACGGCTCATACAGGCACGACTCAGGCCACCTAGAGGCGCTATGGGTCCCCGAGGCCAGCCTGCTAGACAGGATCATGAGGGGGTATAGTAGGGGGAGCCTCCCGAGGGAGGTCATAGAGCCTGGTGAGGAGAGGCTCCTACTAGTACTCTCTAACGGCAGGAGGAATGTTAGGCTAGACCAGGTGATGGCCCAGGTGAGGAGGGCTATAATAGAGTATACAGAAGAGATCCAGGCCCAGGCGAGGACCTGACCCCGAGGATATATGAGCGCCATACAACTAATCAACCCAGATAGATGCAGTGACACGCGGGTTAAGGGGAGGTCTAGCCTAGCCATGGATAGTGGGATGCCATACACAATAGACCTGGACCCTGTGGTAAGCCTTGCCAGGTCCCAGGGGTATAGGAGGATAGTGCTCCAGATGCCCGACGGGTTGAAGCAGTACGCCTACAAGCTTGCACAACGCCTCAGCGAGGACCTTCCGGGGGTGGAGGTCCTCATACACATGGACCACAACTATGGGGCGTGCGACCTGCAATACCCCCAGCTATGGGAGGCTCTAAGGCCAGACCTTATAGTCCACATAGGCCACAGCCCCTACCCAGCGGATATATCGTCTAGCATCGTGGAGCCCCGGGGGAGGGGGCCTAGGATACTATACCTGCCTGCACTGAGCAACTCCTACCCGAGTAGGGGTGCGGTTGAGGACGCGGCCAGGCTCCTACTAGGTAGGGGGGTTGAGAGGGTTGGGATAGCGACGACCAGCCAGCACGTCCACATGGTTAAGAGGCTCGCCGAGGACCTCTCCGGGATGGGGTTCAGGGTAGAGGTTGGGAGGTCCTCAAGGCCCTACCTATCCGAGGCCCAGGTCCTCGGCTGCGACTATAGGCTTCACAGGTCTATGAGGGTCGACGGGTTCATATATCTGGGGGGAGGCGTGTTCCACCCCCTAGGCCTCTACCTGGCCACGATGAAGCCCGTCATAAAGCTGGACCCCTATGAGGATAGGGCTGTGGACCTGACGGGGGAGGGTGAGAAGCTGTACAGGGTCAGGCTATACAAGGTGTCCGAGGCGATGGATGCCAGGAGGTGGGGGATAATAGTAGGGCTTAAGACCGGCCAGTACAGGCCCTGGCTTGTAGACAGGCTGCGCCGCATGATGGAGAGGCACGGCAGGAGGTATATTCTACTTGCATCGGAGAACCTGGATAGGGAGACCCTATCCTCCATAGATGGAGAGTGGTTCGAGGCATACACCGTCACAAGCTGCCCCAGGCTCCCAACGGACGACTACTGGGACTACCACAAGCCCGTTCTAACCCCCGGGGAGGCGGTGATGGCGCTCAGGGGCTTCCTAGAGCCATACCTATTCCCATGGTAGATCGGGTTTGAGGCTGGCCAGGCTCAAGAGGGTTATAGAAGGGATCCCACCGATACCAGACCCCAGGGTAGACCTTGAACAATACACCAGCCCCTCGGAGATCGCCTTGGCAATAGCCTCCCACCTAGTCAACTCCACGAATATAGACGGCGCGACTATAGCGGACCTGGGGGCCGGGACGTGCAGGCTGTCAATCCCACTCCTCCTACTGGGTGCGGGCAGGGTTGTGGCCGTGGATATAGACGGTAGGCTGGCCCCGCTATGCATAGGGGCAGCCGAGGACCTCGGGGTGGGGGGAGGGCTCCAGTA
>JALWGG010000248.1 GCA_027013765.1 Acidilobaceae archaeon | reverse complement strand
TGGGGGCGCCGTGGGTAGGTGGGTACAGGTGGAAGCTAGGCGTATACATATAGAGGCGGCACCCGGCGACATAGCCTCTAGAGTCCTTGCCACCGGGGATCCTGGCAGGTCCTCGCTCCTGGCTAGGGAACTTCTTGATGATTATAGGCTTGTCAACGATAATAGAGGGCTACTAGTCTATACAGGGTTCTTCAACGGGGTTGAAGTCACTATAGCAACACATGGGATGGGCGGGCCGAGCGCGCTTATAGTTTTCGAGGAGCTAGCTATGCTCGGAGCAAGGTACATTATCAGGCTTGGAACCGCTGGCTCTCTCAGAGGAACCATAAATGTGGGGGAGGCTGTCGTCGCATCTGCGGCATCATGCACACAGGGCGGATGCGGGTTAGGCCAGTACTATGCTGGGATAACCCCTCCATCGGCCCCGGACCCAGTACTTATTAGAGACCTCTACACCAGAGCCTCCAAGAGGCTGACCACACATATGGGTCCAGTGTTCAGCAGCGACTCCTTCTATGCGGAAGACGAGGTCCTCGCCCACAGGCTATCCAGTCTAGGTTTTATCGCCATCGAGATGGAGGTTGCACCCCTCTATGCATTGTCGTGGTTGAGAGGATTTAGGGCAGCTGCCCTGCTAGTCATATCGAACAGTCTAGTGGGGGAGGGCAAGAATGGGTATAGAGACCTGGGTGGTGTAATGGTGGAAGCTGGCAGGGCTGTACTTGAAACCCTAACAAGTATATAGCCGCTCGAAACTTTATATGAGCCCGGCACTCCACCTCTACCTGTCTGAGGGAATAGGGTGTGGCTGGCCTAGGCCGATACCTTGTGATTAGGGCGCTCCTAATAATACCCACAGTCCTAATACTCTACACGCTGGTATTCATAATAATGAGGGTTATACCCGGGGACCCGGTGCAGGCGGCATTAGGGACCAGGTACATACCCCCCGAGCAGCTGGAGGCGTTAAGGCAAAAGCTAGGCCTGGACAAGCCCTATCATGTACAGTACTTCGAGTATCTGGCTGGGGTGATTAGGGGTGACTTTGGGGAAAGTCTATCCGTCCAGGGTAGGAGTATAACAGCCGATATTCTAGATAAGTTCCCGGCCACCCTAGAATTGACTATATTCAGTTTCATGGTCAGTGTGTTAATAGGGATAAGTACAGGTATAATAGCGGCGTTAAGGAAGGGGACCAAGATAGACGCTACCATGAGGATTTATAGTATAGTAGCATATACACTATTCATACCCTGGCTTGGCAGCATTCTAATCATGATATTCTCAATATGGCTAGGGCTACTGCCGACCCATGGCAGGCTAGATCCCAGGACGGAGCTCCAAGAGATCACTGGGCTATACGTGCTGGACTCGATACTAACAAGGAACATGGATGCGCTCAAGGATGCTCTAAGCCACCTGGTACTGCCCTCCCTCACACTAGGCATAGTGTTGAGTGGAGCCTATACAAGGCTTGTAAGGGCAAACCTCTCGGAAGCCCTGCTCTCGGACTTCGTCCGTGCCTACAGGGCCCGGGGGGTTAGGGAGAGGAGGATACTAATGCATGCCTTCAGGAACTCTCTAATACCTATAGTCACAATGATGGGGCTACAGATGGCTATACTACTGGGAGGCGCGGTCTTGACGGAGACCACGTTCAGCTGGCCAGGCATGGGCCGCTATCTTCTAGAGAGGGTTGAGGCCAGGGATTATACGGCGGTTCAAGGCGTAGTAGTATTCTTCGCGTTGATAGTCGGGCTGATAAGCCTTATCGTGGACACGATATACGCGCTCATAGACCCGAGGATAAGGTATTAGGGGTGCCTATGTCATGAGGCTTTCTAGCATACTATCCCCGCTGGTATCGCTTCTACGGGAGAGATATGATGGTAAGTGGATGCTCCTGGCGGGCCTGGTTATTGTAGCCTTCTTCACCATGGTATCGATCCTGGCACCGTTCATAGCACCGTATGAGCCAGCACAGATCTCGGTCCCCCTTGAGCTGGCTAGCGAGCCCCAGCCGCCTAGCTGGGAGCACCCCATGGGGACGAATAATATAGGGTATGACGTGTTCTCAAGGATCCTGTATGGGGGTAGGGTGATACTGTACGTGGTCCTATCGGCCAGCATACTCTCCCTATCGATAGGGGTCCCACTAGGCCTGGTATCAGGCTACTACTCGGGGAAGGTGGATAGGATACTCAGCATGGTTATGGATAGCATATACTCCTTCCCAGGAATAATACTTGCCATAGCAATAGCCTCAGTACTAGGGACGAGCCCGACAAACGCTGCAATAGCCCTGGCAGTGGTGTATGTACCGACATACTTCAGGATGGTTAGGGGGCAGACTCTCAAGCTAGCCCAAAGCGTGTTTGTCGAGGCTCTAAGGAGCCTGGGATACCCTGACAGAGTGATACTATTGAGGCACATCCTGCCAAACACCGCCCCAGTCATACTAGTTGTATTCGGGCTGGGAGCTGCGGATGCTATACTGACTGAGGCAGGCCTCAGCTTCTTCGGCTTAACCGTATCAAACCCCAACCCCGACTGGGGATTCGACCTGTATAATGGTATGGGTGACTTCAGAAATGGGTACTGGTGGACAGTATTCTTCCCAGGCTTAATGATCATGCTTCTAGCCCTGGGATTCGCACTGATAGGAGAGGGTCTGGCTGAGAAATTAGCTTTGAGGGTTGAGAGGGATTAGCGGTGTTGCTTGAAGTCAAGGGGCTAAACATAGATTACATGACCCTCAGAGGCCCCCTGAGGGCTGTTAAAGATGCGTGGCTAAGCGTGGATAGGGGTGAGTGGCTGTCGATAGTTGGCGAGTCGGGGAGCGGGAAATCTACGCTGGCAATGTCGATACCGGGACTGCTGATGCCGCCCGGGAGGATCACGAGCGGCTCTATAGTATTCGATGGGAAGGAGCTTACAAGGCTATCCAGGGAGGAGCTTAGGAGGATAAGGGGCTCGGAGATAGGAGTGGTATTCCAAGATCCCCTGACGAGCCTGGATCCCTTGAGGACGATTGGAGACCAGATAGCAGAGGAGATCCTGGAGCATGACGCGGCCTCTAGTAAAAGGGAAGCCCTGGAAATGGCGGCGGAAGCCTTGGAAGCCGTTGGGATACCGCGTAACAGGATAAAATACTATCCACACCAACTAAGCGGGGGGCAGAGGCAGAGAGTTGTCATAGCATCGGCGATCGTATTAAGACCTAAACTACTAATCGCCGACGAGCCCACCACAGCCCTAGACGTTATAGTTCAGGCCAAGATAATGGAGCTCATGAAGGACCTTCAGAAGAAGCTGGGGATGGCTGTAATACTGATAACACACGACATAGCACTCGCCGCGGAGGTGAGCGACAGGATGGCCGTTATGTACGCGGCAGAGATCGTGGAGGAGGGGCCAGTAGACGAGGTAGTCTCAAGGCCGTTGCACCCATATACTGAGGCTCTTATAAAGGCCACACCCGACCTCTGGAGGGAGAAAACCCTGTACTCGATCCCAGGCAACCCTCCAGACCTAAGGAACCCCCCAAGGGGGTGCAGGTTCCATCCCAGATGCCATAGGGTATTTGATAGGTGCAGGCTGGAGGAGCCTAGAAGGCTCAGGATAAATGGTAGAACAGTATCGTGCCACCTCCACGGGTGAAGGGGGATGACTTTACTCTTAGAGGTTGAGGACCTCAAGAAATACTTCATCGAGGGGGGCTTCCTATCATCGATCCTGGGAGGAACCAGGATCGTCAAGGCGGTCGACGGGGTCAGCTTCAAGCTCTCGCGGGGCGAGACCCTAGCCCTTGTAGGAGAATCAGGCAGTGGGAAAACCACCACCGGGCGGCTGATCCTAAGGCTGATAGAGCCGACCAGTGGTAGGATATTGTTCGACGGGATAGATATAACGGGGATGAAGCCGGGAGAGTTGAGGAAGCTAAGGCCTAGGATGCAGATGATCTTCCAGGACCCCTATGCAAGTCTAAACCCCAGGATGAGCATTGGAAAGGCCATAGCGGAGCCCCTAGTAGTCCATGGCAGGGCGACGTGGGGCGAGGCCAGGAGGGAGGCCCTGGAGATGCTTGAAAGGGTAGGGCTAACACCAGCCAGCGACTTCTATGAGAGAAAGCCCATACAGCTGAGCGGGGGGCAGAGGCAGAGGGCAGTAATTGCAAGGGCGATGATCCTAAAGCCAGACCTCCTTGTGGCTGACGAGCCTGTATCAATGATAGACGTGTCGATGAGGACCTCTATACTGAAGCTGCTCCTAGAATTCAGGAGGGAATATAATATGAGCATGATCATGATCACACACGACCTGGCAGTGGCGCGACTAGTAGCGGATAGGATAGCAGTCATGTACCTGGGGAAGATAGTTGAGATCGGCCCCACCGAAGAGGTCCTCAACTCTCCACGCCATCCATACACTGAGGCGTTAATAGCGGCCGCACCCACGATCGTTAGGAGTGCGAGGAAGCCCAGGCTAAGGATTAAGGGTGAGATAGCAGACCCAGGCAGGATACCCAGCGGGTGCAGGTTCCATCCGAGGTGCCCATACTCCGACTCTAAGAGGTGCGTTGAGGAGGAGCCGGAAGTGACCTATTATGACGGTAGGGGTGTTGCATGCCACTATCCCTTATCTCCTTGATGGTTAGGCCTCTATACTCCCTCTATTTGTCCTCCACTACATAGGCTGGTGCACGCCTGGAAAGGGTGCATATACTCTTTAGAGGACAGGTGCTACAGTTGCACCCGGCTGGAGCCTGTTTTAGCAATCCCTTACCTGCAAGGTATGCTACTAATAGTCTAGCCCTTGTGGTGCTTATACCTATAGTCTTTGCAGCCTCCTCCAGCCCTGTGCCCTTGGATAGGAGCTCCAGGAGTAGTTTGGCCTCCCTAATCATGGCTATACACCTGCTAGGCTTAGTATAGTATATGATAGGTACATTATTATTGTTGCAATGGAGAATGTGTATAGTATGGTCGATGCTAGTAGCCTCCTATTCCTTGTCTCAAAGTATATCGCCATGGCCGTGGCTATACATGGGGTATAGAACATGTAGAAGAGTAAAACGCTATACGCCTGTGCCGGGGTCAATGCGAGGGACGAAACAGCCTCCTGGGGGTCCGGCATCATCTTCGCAACCCCAATGGTCTCTATGATCACCTCCTTAACCAGTGACCCGGTAAGCATTGATAGGCCTAGGATCCATGACGCGTCGCCACTTATACCAATCGGCTTAAATATGATCCCTACGGCACCACCTATATGCTCTCCTAGGCTATAGCCGCTGGGTGAGGATACCGATAATAGGAGCCATATGATTATGGCTGCTACAGTTATGGGGCCACCCATCTTCTTTATAAAATGTATCAACGAGGACCTAACACTCCACCACACAACCTTCATACTGGGCTTATGCATTAGGGGGAGGTCCATGACCAGGTAGACCTTTTCACCAATACTCCTCCCCGATAGCAGTCCAGCTATTCTCGCAGTGAATAGGGCTAGTATGGATGAGAGTATGTATACACTAACGGCTACGGAGGCCTGGACCAGGGGATTGTGGAAGAACGCGAACACGAATGTGATAAGAACTATCAGTCGTGCACTACATATGACGAGGGGCAGGGATACTATAACCCTAACCCTCTCCCTCTCGGGCAATAACCTTGTGGCCATGACGGCTGGAACGTTGCAGCCGAGGCCTAGCAGGTAGGGATAGACACTCCTGCCTGAAACCCCCATGCGTTGCATGAACGGGTGGAATGCAACCGCTATCCTAGTCATAATGCCTGAATCCTCAAGCAGGGCCATGAATGCTGTAGCTATTGCTATTAATGGTATGAATGACGCAACAATGCCCACACCACTCAACACGCTGGCAAGGACCTCGTCCAGCAGCCCTGGGGACTCTGGGATCCTCTCGACCGCGATCGAGAAGAGGCCGCCAATCAGACCGACTATGCTATATTCCTCAAGGGCCCTCGCGGCCCCCTCGAAGCCAGCCATGTAGAGTATCATGTTTAGGGGGAAGCCTGTTGACAGTGTGAACACCATCAGAAACGAGGTGAAGAGTACCAGGCCACCCGCTAGAGGTCCTAGGATTGGGTGTAGAAGCACTTTCTCCAGCCTGGTATACAGCTCGCCTGGCCTCCTCCTGATCACATGCCTCCTCACGAGGTCCTCAGCGTAGTTAAGCCTCTGGGAAGCTATAACCTCCTCCGGGTCAACACCCTGCTCTGCGAGCATTGCAGCGATCCTATCCGCTTCCTCTACTATATCACTCCTTGACCTTGAGACTAGGGCTCTGATGATTGGATCCCCTGATAGTAGCTGGGCGGCTATCCATCTTGGGGACAGGTTGGGGATCTTGACAGTGCCGGATAGCTTGTGCTCAAGCATCTCTATGTAGCCGTCCAGACTGCCATAATTAATCCTCACCCTAGCCCTACCCTCCTCAGTCTCAAGGGCCTTAGCTAGCTTATCGACGCCTATACCCTCAAGTACACTTACCCTGATTACTGGGAGCCCGAGCCTCCTCTCCAGGCCTTCAACGTCTATATGGATTCCTAGGCCGTGTGAGAGTATGGATTTAGTCACTATAACTTTAACTGGCCCCTTATATGCTTCGAGCAGCTGGACTAGGAGGTATATGCCAGCCTCTGGCTGGGTCCCGTCTAGGATGAATAGTACCGTCACGTTACCTATATTTGCTAGTGTGGAGATAAGCATCTCCTCCTCTACACTGCCCCCACCTAAGCCGTATACTCCGGGGAGGTCGACAATGCACTGGTCACCCCTCTTATGGTAGTAGATCTCAGCAGTCACGCCCGGCCAGTTGCCAACCCTAACATTACCTCCTGAGAGGTAGTTGAAGAGGGTAGACTTGCCGCTATTAGGTGTGCCGACTAGGAGCACTACCCTCCTGCACTCCTTTAGTATGCCTGTCCCCTCTTCCTGCATGCTCATAGCGTGGCTGTGGTCCACCCCCAATCCCACCAGTGGTTAGCATATATTCTACTATGATAATTATCCGGGCTGCATGACTAATAAACACTGTTAAACCTGTAAAATATTCAGCCATGGAACGTTTACAGGGGATCCCCCGCATATTCCACCAGTATATCAGATGCCACGTCACGGCCTATGGCGATCTTGGCACCCCTAACCTCCAGTATCACCGGGCTCCATGGCACGCCCTTCCTATTACTCAAAACAACTACAACACTACCCGGGTGCAAGCCCCTAACACGGAGCAGGTTCCCAACCTCACCCTGGGGGATTGATACAATCCTAACCCTGCTACCCTCACTAGCATCAACCAGCCTCACACTAGCCACCATAAAGCCTCCATAACGGCTAGGCCTAAATTAAGGCCTCTAAAGCAATCCTACAATCACCCCGGGGAGCATGGGGTTGTAT
>JALWGG010000247.1 GCA_027013765.1 Acidilobaceae archaeon | reverse complement strand
ACGGCATTAAGCCCCATGGGGCCCGTAAGCAGGATGGGGGTGGGGGTGGTGGCTGGGAAGCCCCTCCCGGTCGCACTAACCATAGCGGGGAGCGATAGCGGGGGAGGAGCGGGGATCCAGGCGGACTTGAAGACGTTCGCGGTCATGGGGGTCCACGGAGCCTCTGCAATAACGAGTATAACAGCCCAGAATACCGTGGAGGTCAGGGCCATACACGACGTGCCGCCCGAGGTGGTTGCATCCCAGATAGAGGCTGTAGCGGACGATATAGGGGTTGATGCTGCGAAGACCGGGATGCTGAGCAACAGGGGGATAATAGAGGCGATAGTGAAGCCGTTAGACAGGTATGGGTTCCCACTGGTGGTGGACCCGGTGATGATCGCCAAGTCCGGGGCCAGGCTGCTGAGGGAGGATGCTGTCGAGGCGCTCATAAAACTCATCATACCCAGGGCCACGGTGGTTACCCCAAACATACCAGAGGCTGAGAGGCTTGTCGGGTTCAAGATAAACGGCCTGGAGGGTATGAGGGAGGCGGCTAGGGTGATTGTGGAGGAGTATGGTGCAGAGGCTGCCGTGGTTAAGGGGGGCCACGGCGGCGGGGACTACTCTATAGATATATTGTATTATAAGGGTGAGTACCACGAGCTCAAGGCGCCCAGGATATATACGGGCACGACCCATGGGACGGGATGCTCCTTCTCAGCAGCAATAGCGGCTGGCCTTGCCAAGGGGAGGAGTGTCCCGGAGGCTGTGAGGGTTGCAAAGGAGCTGATAACAACAGCTATAGACTATGGGCTAGCCCTAGGCTCAGGCCACGGGCCGGTGAACCCCGTCGCTTGGCTCTATATACCCGCTGAGAGGTATAGGGTGCTTGAGGTCGTCGAGGAGGCCGTTGGGATCCTCGTGGAGAATGGCAGGCTAGTCTCAAGACTGGTGCCGGAGGTCCTCATGAATATAGGCATGGCCCTACCCAGCCCCTACGCCAGGACTCCCATGGATGTGGCGGCCATACCGGGTAGGATAGCAAGGTACAGGGATGGGATCCTAGTCAAGGCTAAGCCGGAGTTCGGCGTCTCCAGACACATAGCAAACGCTATACTAGCTGCTATGAAGTATGACCCCGGGGTTAGGGCTGCAGCCAACATAAGGCTCGACCACAGCGTGGCCGAGGCAATATCCAGGGCCGGGCTTAGCCACTCCCAGTTCAGCCGGGAGGAGGAGCCCAGGGAGGTGAAGGAGAGGGAGGGGGCCACAACGCCTTGGGGCGTGTCTAGGGCGATAGAGAAGGCTGGAGGAGTCCCTGACGCGATACTGGACTGGGGGGAGCACGGGAAGGAGCCGCTTGCAATAATACTTGGCAGGGACGCGGTTGAGGTTGCTAGGAAGATAGTTGCTATAGCAAGGCTACTCCCTGGCGGCCCTGACAGCGGCGGCAGCCACCCCTCCATATAGTGCCCCGCTGAACATGTTTGCAACCAGCCAGTATACTAGCACTAGTACTGGTGTGGTGAGCCCTACCTCCCCGCCAACCTCCTTGACAGCCTCGAAGAACTCCCTGTAGTATATGAGTGATGCCAGCAGCTCCCCGATACCCGCTAGGGCGCCTGCCAGTATCCCTGCCTTGACGCCCCACTCCCTGTAGCCCAGGATCCTGTAGCCCAGCTCTGCAAAGGCGCCCTGGAGGATCCCGTATACAAGGTTCCAGAGGCCCCCGGGGGTGGGGAGTATGGCCTCTATGAGTGCCCCGAGCGTCTCTCCTAGGAAGGCTGCTCCAGGCTTCTTGATTAGTGCTGCTGCTATGATTGAGCCTGTGAACCATAGGCCTACGCTGAAGGGCCTCGCTAGGGGTCCTAGGGCTGATAGTGCATACCATACCTGCCAGGCGGCGGTGAATATTATAGCTGCTATGACTCCTGCAACGCCTAGTAGGGCGAAGTCCACCCCCGTATAGCTCCTAGACTCCACGCCCAGCCACCATTACCACTAGCAGTGGTATATGAGGGTTATAATGCTTACACCCCCACAAGGCTGGCAACCACAAGGCTCTGCACAACACCCAGGGCTATGAGGAGCAGGTCCATGGGCTTGAATCTAGGCCTAACCCGGCGCCTAGGCCTTATGGATAAGCCCCTGAGCTCGGCAGCGATCCCAACCCACAACCCCCTCTCTATGGATATGCTGAGCAGCGGCATCAGGAGGGACCTATAGTCCCCGGGGGTCAGGGGGATCCTCCTATACCCCCTCATCCTCCTAACCCCCAGGACCTCCTGGAGGTCCTTATAGACTAGTGGGAGCATCCTAAGGGCGAATGCCAGGGAGAATGCCAGGCCCCGTGGGAGGCCCAGCTCCGACTCCAGGGACCTTACAGCGTCCCTTGGGCTTATGTTTGCCGAGACCAGTAGCCCGGCCCCGGCTAGGGTCACGATCCTCAGGTCCAGGCTTAAGGTCCTCCTCCAAGCCTCCTCCCTGACTACTATAGGGCCTATGCTTGCAACCACGTCACCCGTATTGTAGAGTAGGAGCATGTTTATGAAGGTGCCCACCAGGCTGAATACTATAAGGATTACTAGTAGCTTGAACCTCCTATACCCTAGCAACAGGCCGGGCAGCCCTGTGAGGAGTGCAGTCACTGCCAGCTTCCCCGGATCCCCGGTAGCAACGCCGAGCACGGTGATCCAGATCGCGTATACAAACACCGCGGGGATGCTGAAGCTACCTCCACGCCCTCTCAAGCCACCCGACTGCATCACTCTTATCAACCTCCCTAGCCACGCCATCAAGGACCATGTATACCCTATCCGCGTGCTCGGCCACAACTCTCACATCATGGGTTGCAACAACAACCCCGGCCCGCCTCCTTAACTCCTCGAATACCGGGGACAGGCTCCTGTAGAGGGATACATCGATCCCCGTCGTCGGCTCGTCCAGCAGGTATACATCAGCATTGGATGCGAGGGCTATGGCGAGGGCGAGCCACCTCCTCTGGCCGTGGCTCAGCCTGTAGGGGCTCCTATCCATGACGCTATTGATCCATGAGAAGGCTGGGCCCAGCATCGTTATATCAACCCCTGTGAGCCTCTTAACCTCCTCTACCTCCCTCCTGACCGTGTTGAAGAGGAACATATAGTCTGGGTGCTGGGGCATATAGAAGGTCCTCCCACCATTGATACTGCCTGCCAGTGGCTTCTGCAGGCCTGCCAGCGTCTTGAGGAGAGTCGTCTTACCCCCTCCATTGGGGCCTACCAGGGCGAGGACCTCGCCCCTCCTAAGAGTCAGCTCCCCAAGCCTAGCCACAACCCTCCCAGGGTACCCGGCCTCGACGTCTGTAGCCTCAAGGACTACATCGCCCTGGACGCTCCTTGGGTCCCTATAACTGTATCCCCCGGCATCAGCGCCCAGCTCCTCAAGCCTCTCCAGTGTATGGTCCAGCTCGCCGCTGCCCCAGGACCCGGCTATCCTCCCGCTCCTCAACGCGATCACCCTGTCAACCATATCTAGGAAGTATCTTGCCTTGTGCTCCACGATCACGACACCACTCCCGTCGAGGCCTCTTATGAACCTCCTAACCTCCCCCAGGCCCCACGGGTCTATGCTGGCCGTCGGCTCGTCCAGGAATAGTATCGATGGCTCGTGGGCGAGTCAAGCCGCCAGTGTGAGCCTCCTCTTCTGCCCTCCACTCAGGTTCTCAACCCACTCAAGCTCCACCCCCTCCAGGCCGAACCTGGCGAGGACCTCCCTAGCCCTCCTACTAGCCTCCTCCTCACCCCACCCCAGGTTCTCTAGGGTGAAGAGAACCTCGTCCAGGGGTGTGGGCATTGCGAGCTGCTTATCCGGGTCCTGGAGGACGAAGCCTGCAACCCTGGGGACTTGCCTGAAGCCCGTGGGGGTTAGTGGGTCTATACCAGCAAGACTGATCCTCCCCCTAGTCACTCCTCCTAGCAGGTTCACGATCACCCCGGCAATGGCTAGCATCATGGTGGTCTTCCCACTACCGCTGGCACCCACGACTAGTACCCTCTCTCCCTCCTCAAGCCGTAGCCCTACACTCTTCAATACAGGCTCTTTCCCATAGCCTGCCTCACGGATCCACGCATCCAACAGCAACCCTATTACCACTCTGAATGGTATACAGCTACGGGATATAACCACCCACATGAAGAAACCCTGGGCAAACCAGGTCCTCAGAAGCCTCGGAGGAAACGCTTGCAGGGCCTAATCCATATTACTAAGCGGGCCCTCATTATTCAAGCCTGCATGGTGGAGCCGGATGGGATCCGGCTGGAGCATACTATTCCTCGCAGGCATAATACTCGTCATCACAGGAGGATTCATGGCAGCACTCACAAGCGTTGAGGTGGATTCATATCAGGTGAAAATACCAGTCAGCGAGGTCAGGGTTAAGGAGCCGGGCAACTATACCAGCCTCAGGACCATCCACCTGAATAATACCAGGCTAGAGTTGCATGATGGGGGGCCTGCTGTGGAGGTCCTCACCCTGGAGGGGCCCGATAAGCGCTGTACCAGCGTGCATAGGTACCTAACGATCCTGGGAGAGGGTGAGGCATACACGCGGGATGGCATACTATTCAACATAACACTAACTCTAGAGGGGGCTGGCTGGAGTAGAAAGATAGAGTCGAGTATAGTATTCAACCCCGAAGAGCTCGCGAGGGTGTACACGTCAATCCAGCCAACGATCTCACCAGTAATGGCTGAGTCGAGCGGGGCCGTGGAGGGGTATGCACGCGTCAACAAGGAATCCAACGGGCCATTCAGGCTATCCATCACAATAAGGGGCGACAACCCAGAGATCGAGATACCAGCAGACACATCCAGAATAGCAATCAACATATCCTCCAACATGAGCAGGGGAGATGTAGTGTTTAGGATAGATGCCATGGATAGGTGCAAGTACAGGTATGAGGTAGAATACCCAATCCCAGAATCACATACAAGGTATGTAAGCATAAACATCCCAACCATTAGAGGGGTAGACCTATCAGGCCTCAAGGCAGGCATCATACTAATAACACTAGGCAACGCACTAGTCATGACCTCAATATACGGCCTGCTAAAGAACACAACCAAAAAGGGAAAACAGGATAGCACCATATAGCCTGCTAGGGAGGAGGCCCGCAGGACCGCTATCTAAACGATTAAGACTCAGCTCAGCCACAACCCCTCCTAAACCCTGGGTCTCCTACCATGCAGCCTCCTTCTAAGGTCCAGCCCCCCAGGGCCGGCCAAGCATGATAGAGGAGCTAAGGCCAGGCCTAGGAGGATGCTGGCTAGGACCAGGTGTAGAGGCCCGCTGCCCGGTCTCCCTACAATATAGAGGATTGCGAGTAGGGGCAGGATCGTCCCTAGAGGCAGCACGACCAGCGTATATGAGGCCCCCAGGAGGAGCGCTACTCCCGCTATAACAGGCCCTGGATGGGTGCCGAGGATCAGGGATACAGGAATACTGACGACAGCGGCAGCCACTCCAGCCCCAAGAGCCAGGAGGAGGACCGTCAGGGGGCAGGACAAGGAGCTACTTGCATACTCAAGAAAGCCCCTGCTCCTCAAGGCAACAGTATAAAGAGCCATAGCAGCAGCCAACCCAGAGTATACTGCTGGAAACAGCCAGTTACCGCCGATCCCAGCGATCTTAGCTAGAAAGAGGGCTCCACCAAGAGCTACTGCATGAATTCTCGTGCTCCTGAGAAGCCTTAAACTCGAAACAACCACAAGCCTCCCAGGCCTCAGGGACACCTCACCACACCCCCGTCCCCGATGGGACATTCCATAACACGGGCTCCAGCACCAGCTAGCAGCCCCAGAACCCGGGGAGCCACCCCACCCGGCTCAGCTATTATAGTAAGGCTGCCACGAGCCGCGGCATCGCTTAAAACCCTTGCCAGTATACGCCCCCGCTCGTCGTCGAGCCCGGTAAACGGCTCGTCGAGGAGCATTACACGCGCCCGACCCAGGGAGGGTGCTAGCAGGCCAGCAAGCCTCCTCCACCCCCTACTCAGGCTATCCATGCTGAAACCCCGCTTATCACCCAGAACCTCGGGGATAGACTGTGCATGCATCCAATACCACTCCCCTACAAGCACACCGTTAAGGTGCATCTCGCCCGGGGGAGCATAGAATCTAGGCTTGGCCGACCACACGGTTCCCCTAACCCTACCTGGGCCCAGGCCTGCTAGACGGCGGAGTAGAAGGGTCTTACCAGAGCCGTTAGGTCCATAGATTACAGCGACCCCGCCACATGGTAGGCGGATGCCCAGCTCAAGAAGCCTTCTCCCATCAGGAGCCTCAAGCACACCCTCGGCTAAGGCACAAAGCTTCATCTAGGCTCCCCCAGGGCCTCTATAGGGCTCCGAGACCGTAATACGGTATATAGATCGAAATATAATAAATATTACCCGTAGCATAACTACTTGCTCCTAAGAGAGCAGACCTAATACGTTTAATACATCTAACAGCATAATTCAGCGATATACCAACAACATAATTTAATAGAATTTTTAGAACCCAAACTTATCATTATGCCGTGGAAAGCGTTTAAATCCGCCAGGACTGAAACAACTTCAAAGGGAGTGTGTAGATTGATTAAAGTCTCTATAGAGAATTATAAAACCATCGATTCGCTCCAACTTGATATAAAGCCCGTTACAATATTAGTGGGCCCACCCAATACCGGGAAAAGTAATATCCTAGAAGCACTATACATTGCAGGGATACCGGGAAAACTCTATATGGCGCCAAAAGAATATGAAGACGGCGAGGAGTTATTCTGCAAGCGAGATGGGGCTATAGGACGTGTATTGAGGCTTGCAGACCCTATAGACATCTTCCCTGATTACAACTATGAGAACCCGGCGATAATAAAAACGGCCTATGACCACCCCAAGGTAGAGAGTACTATAGAGATAGAGGCAGGAATAGATGAGCTACGGGTAAATCTTAGAGTCACCGCTAAAGAATGGAACGTAATACTTCAAGACAAAGAGAAAATAGATAAGCTAGAGGAAGGAATTATATTATACAAGCGTAATAATTACTGTATAGATCTATTAGAGCTTACTAGACAAGTTCAGAGAGAGCTCTCCAGGAGAGGCAATATAAACATGAGTATGCTCTAAGTAATCTTGGTTGGCTCCGATTCCCGAGAGCCACAGCCCTAAAGGGGGGCTGTGGTGAGGGGGTCAGGGCGTCGCCGTGATGAACCCAACCGTGTCTGACACAGTATGATACAATTTGATGAATGAAGACACGGTTCGGGTGAACGGTAAATCAGGAGCAATTGCGGAAGAGTATGGAGGAGGAACCTATATATAGAACTATTCGGAAATTAAGGATACAATTATTTAATAATTTTAATAGTAACCAAAGATAGTCTATGCCATGATTTAAGCAGTTGTTTGATATGGTGTAGTATTAGGG
>JALWGG010000246.1 GCA_027013765.1 Acidilobaceae archaeon | reverse complement strand
CATAATACTAGTCCCACCACCCCCACGGGCCTCCTCAACCCTCAAGGCCAGGGGGGCCGCTACTAGGGCTGTCAATGCTATGGTGCGTATGCTAGCCCTGTAAGCGTCTACAAGCTCCCAACCCATTACCCTAGACGCGTATACCGGGGCCCACCCGAGGAAGCTCCCCAAAGCACCTCCCAGGGAGCCTGCGGCTGCATAGTAGCTAAGGTTGTAGTGTAGGGTCTCATCATCCCCCAGCCTGGCAAGCAACGCCTTATTACTCGTCCAGTAAAACCCGTTCGAGGCCCCTAGGAGGGTGAAGCCTAATATGAGTGCTGGTAGGGTGCCCCTGCTGATTAGGAGGAGGGATAGGCCGTAGATGCATACTCCCAGCGTGAGGACCTTGCGGGCCCCAAACCTGTCACTCAAAATCCCGGCAGCCATGGTCGATAGTGCCCCTGAGACTACGCCGATACCGCCTAGCAACCCATACTCCGCACCACTATACCCCAGGCTACGTAGGAAGGGGGCCTGCACACTCCACAGTAGCCCCCCTGATACTCCTGAGACTATTGATAGTAGCAGTAGCTCCCTTGGAACCCCCCTCAATACCCTTGGAACCCTTGATACTTGCATGGATCCTGAGAGATATAAAATATCGGTGTTAGATATATAGACTGGCTAACACAAGCACACCATACAGCAACACCCCACGAATAACCCTCCGGGGACCCCCTAATGGTATGCCTCTAAAGGCCTCTCGTCAGGCGGGGACTCGGCCCTCATATCCCATCAAGAGCCCCTCATCATGATTATATCGTGGTGCTGTGTTCCAGTGTATCTGAGTGTCGCTGGATACTGTATGGGGGTAGATCTGATAGTGAACAAGCCTGGGCTAGTAAGGATTATATATTCTAGAATACTGTACTCTAGAGTACAGTACTGTGGAGTACAGATTTAGCCTGGGTGGAGGGGTTGAGGTGCCCGTTCCTAGATAGAATCAATGAGTTAAGGGCTATTGATAGGGCCTATGAGGAGAGGCCTAACTTTGTTGTAGTATATGGTAGGAGGAGGATTGGGAAGACTAGGCTACTTAGGGAGTGGATTAGTAGGAGGGGTGTAAGGTCTGTCTATTATTTAGCCCAGTTGACGAGTCACGAGCGTAATCTCTCCCTCATGGCTGAGGCCGCCTATGAGCAGCTAGGTGAGGAAGTGCTTAGGGGCTTGAGGGTGGGCAGGCTTACTGACCTCCTCAACTTATTGTCTAGGCTTGGAGCCGATGCCATAGTTATTGACGAGTTCACATACTGGGTTAGAGCCTATGAAGGTGTGTTGAGCGAGCTCCAGGAGTATATCGACCTGTATATGGAGAAGTATAATGTACTACTAGTCATAAGTGGCAGCCTAGTGGGCTTGATGGAGGAGCAGGTGCTAGGTGGAGGGAGCCCGCTATATGCCAGGGCCGCCAGCAGGCTCAAGCTAGACCCACTAACATTCAGCTACCTAAGAGAGGTCCTGCCCGGGTGGGATGCTATTGATAGAGTCAGGCTCTACTCAATAATAGGAGGGATCCCCTTCTACTACTGCCTAGTCCAAGGTGCCGGGAGCCTAAGAGAGGCGGTTAAAAGGCTCATACTCAACGTAGACAGCCCGCTGATGGCAGAGAAGGACCTACTGCTTAGAGAGCACTTTAGAGAGCTGCAAGCCTACAACGCAGTTCTAAGCGCTCTAGCCAGGGGATACAACACACCAGGCAAAATAGCAGATGCCACCGGCCTGGAGGCTGGCTATGCAAACAAAATACTCCACACACTAGAGGCGTTAGGGTTTGTTGAACGGATAAAACCCCTCCACGGCAAGAGGGGATTCTACCGAGTTAAAGACCCGATCTTGAGGACCTGGTACAACCTAGTAGAGCCAATACTATCACTCATAGAAATAGGCCTCACACAAGAGGCGGAGAAGAGGATATTTGAGAGGCTAGACCTCCATGCAGCCGAGACGTGGGAAGAACTCGTGAAGATGCATCTATATAAACAATATGCACCGAAAGGATACAGGCTTACTGGCCCAGCAATAAGGGGGAGAGAAGAGATAGACGTGATCCTCCTGGATGAGACTGGGAGAAGAGCTATAATAGCAGAGGCCAAATGGAGCGAGGCAACCTCAGACGAAATAGAAAGGATAAGGAGGAGAACACTCAGGAAGGCATCACTAGTACTACCACAAGACATAGAAATCGAGAAAATATACATAGCAGTCAAAAAAGTAAAAGGAGCACCACCCGAAGACACAATAACACCCCAACAAATGGAAGAAGGATAAAGAACCATCGAGTAGGTTTAAAAGATAATGTTCGCCGTAAGCCTTTGGAATATCTTCAATAACCGATGCATAGTCCCATAGTCACCATCTTTATCCTTAGTAG
>JALWGG010000245.1 GCA_027013765.1 Acidilobaceae archaeon | reverse complement strand
ACTCCACACTGCCCCGGGAGGCGGTGATAAGCAACCACGACGTAGACACTATATACAAGGTCCCGCTCGTGCTTGAGGAGCAGAGCTTCTCATCGAAGGTCCTAAGGAAGCTGGGGCTCAGGGATACCAAGCCGGACCTGGAGGGGTGGATAAACTTCGTTAAATCCCTAGAATCGGCTAGGAGGACTGTGAGGATCGCAATGATAGGAAAGTATACAAAGCTCAAGGACAGTTACATCAGCATAGTGGAGGCTCTAAAACATGCAGGGGCCTCCCTGGGGCTGAAGCCCAGCCTTGTATGGGTCGAGTCGACGGATATAGAGCATGGAGTTGTAGACGTTGGCAAGGTGTTCGAGGAGGTAGACGGGGCCATCATACTCCCTGGCTTTGGGAGGAGGGGTACAGAGGGCAAGATAGAGGCTATAAGAGTCTTCAGGGAGGGCAGGAAGCCCCTCCTAGGGATATGCTTCGGCATGCAGCTGACAGTGGTGGAGTATGCCAGGAACGTGCTCGGGCTTGAGAGTGCGAACTCCACGGAGCTAGACCCCACGACACCACACCCAGTCATAGACCTCCTACCAAGCCAGAAGAATATAGATAAGCTCGGAGGCTCGATGAGGCTCGGAGCATCCCCAATAATCCTAAAGAAGGGCACACTAGCCTACAGCCTCTACAAGACCCCCACAGTATATGAGAGGCATAGGCACAGGTATGAGGTTAACGAGGAGTATAGGGGGATGCTTGAGGATGCAGGACTAATAGTATCTGGGGAGAGCCCCGAGGGCCTGGTAGAATTCATAGAACTAGACAGGAGGGAACACCCATTCCTACTAGGCACCCAGCCACACCCAGAGTACAAGAGCAGGCCGCTGGCACCCAGCCCTATATTCAGAGGCTTCCTAGAAGCCGTTGGAAGAGTATAGGATCTATCCTTCAACTATCCTAGCTATAATATCTTGTAACCCCAAACACCTAGCAGGGGTTGTGGATGGGGTTAGACGCATTCTTCAGCCCAAACAGTATAGCAGTGGTCGGGGCCTCCAGGAGGCCTGGAAGCTTCGGGTATGAGATCTTGAGGAACCTCGCAGGAGGGTATAGGGGAAGGCTGTATGCTGTGAACCCGAAGTATAGCGAGGTCCTCGGGGTCCCCTCATATCCTAGCCTTAGAGGCCTGCCAGAGGTCCCGGAGCTCGTTGTTGTGGCCGTGAGGGCCGACATCGCTGTCGGCGTGGTCGAGGAGGCCGCATCCCTGGGCTCTAAGGGTGTTATAGTAGTTAGCGGGGGGTTCTCAGAATCTGGGGGTGAGGGTGCTAGACTTGAGGAGGAGCTGATTAGGATAGTTAGGAGGAGCGGGATCAGGCTGCTAGGCCCCAACTGTATAGGGGTATATGACCCGGTTACAGGTGTCGATACCTTCTTCCTACCCAGGGAGAGGATGCCCAGGCCCTCCAGGGGGTATGCGAGTCTCATAAGCCAGAGCGGCGCCTTCCTGACTACCCTCATGGAGTGGGCATATTATGAGGGTCTAGGGGTCTATAGGGCAGTTAACATAGGTAATAAGGCAGACGTTGACGAGGCCGACCTCATAGAGTACATGGCGGGGGACGAGTATACAAGGGTTATCGGAGTATATATAGAGGGGGTGAAGCACGGCAGGGGCAGGAGCCTCCTCAAAGCCGTGTCAAGGCTACTCGACGAGGGGAAGAGGATCGTGTTCCTCAAGGGAGGCAGGACGGGTGCGGGGAGCAGGGCTACCCTGAGCCATACAGCAAGCCTGGCAGGCGACTACAAGCTCTTCAGGGACCTAGTCGAGAACGCTGGCGGCATAATAGTAGAGACCCCCCTGGAGCTTATAGACTCCCTAAAGATGTTGAGCCTCCAGCACAGGACTCCCAAGGGGGATAGGGTCCTCGTGGTGACCAATGCAGGAGGGCCGGGTGTTATAGCTACTGACAGCCTGGAGGAGCTGGGCTTGAGCGTGCCTAGGCTGCCCGAGAGCCTTGTGGAGAGGCTGAGGAGCATCTACCCCCCTATAGTATCCGTTGTAAACCCGATAGACCTCACCGGGGGTGCTACAAACGAGGACTATAGGAGGGCGCTGAGGGAGGTCCTCCCCTCAGGCGTGGTCGACATGGTCCTAGTTGTAGCCCCGTTACAGCCTGCAACCGTGGATAAGGGTATAGCATGGATCATAGCTGAGGAGCTCTACAAGGCCAGGACTCCGGGAGCTGTAGTGATGATTGGGGGGAGGGAGGCCGTCGAGGCACGGGAGGTCCTCGAATCACTCGGCATACCAGTATACAACTTCCCCCACAGGGCGGCCCACGCCCTATACACCCTCTACAGGGCGGGGAGGCCTAGATGCAAGCCCCCAACGGAGGACCCGGCCTCCCCGGCCCCCAGCGGGCTGCTGGGCGGGTATAAGGG
>JALWGG010000244.1 GCA_027013765.1 Acidilobaceae archaeon | reverse complement strand
ATTAGAGACTGTTAGGGATTAGGTTTTGCTTGCTGTTTTGAGGCATTTTGGTATTGCCTTGTTTTCTATTTGTTCTGGGCATCTTGGTATGGTGAATTCCTGGCTTCCTTCGAGGTATTCTTGGAGGGTTGCTGGCTCCCTCCTGCCAGTGTTCTCCCTGTAGACGCATGATGGGCCTGCCCACTTGAATAGCCTGGGGTGCGTCTTGACGAGCTCGCGCCATAGGAGCCAGGCTATACGCCTAATCTCCCACTGGGCCTTGGTACACATCCTAAGGGGCAGGAAGCTCTGCACAAGCTCACGAGCATTCATAGAAACCACTATACGGGTCCTAACAGACTGAGGAACCACATACCTAGCATCCTCCCTCGGGATCCCCTTGGAGAGTAGCTTGTAATAGTCTCCTGTAGCCTTGAGCATGCCCCTGTAGTATTCTGCAAGCAGGCCTCTCCCAGTTATCCTTGGCGGGGGGACGTAGCCCTTCCAGCCAACCTGTATGACCTCCTCGTCCCTAGCCTCCTCTGAGGCTCTATGGAGGGCCTCTGAGTAGCACTTATATGCCTCCATAGTTCGCCCCTTGGGCTTGCCTGGGCACCCTAACCCAGTGATCCTAGAAGCCTCTAGGGCCATGTCTCTTAGGTAGCCTTCTGTGTATCTGTGGCTTTGCTGGGTGTAGCTTGCTATCCTGTGCCTGACGAGCTGGTGGCTTGCTACCCTGGATAGACCGTCTACTAGGAATGTGTATGTGCTGTGCTCCCATGGGCTGAAGTGCTGCCTCTTGAAGGTCTCCCTTATCCACTCCTCCACCTCCCCCTCCCCGATCGAGAGTATATCCCCGACAGGCTTCCTACTAAGACTAACCTTACTACTAGCAGCAAC
This sequence comes from Acidilobaceae archaeon, assembly GCA_027013765.1. GTDB lineage: Archaea > Thermoproteota > Thermoprotei_A > Sulfolobales > Acidilobaceae > S012-22. The sequence continues at coordinate 1,551 of JALWGG010000244.1, read as the reverse complement.
AAGCCTCTCCCCATCAACAGTATAAGACAGTAGAACAACCCTAACACCAAGATCAATTGATAAGCCAACCCGCAGAGTCAAGCCTAACCACCTTAATATATCCCTCTCAACAATTCATTGCCAACAACAAGCCTACTCAGCAGAGATAACCCAGTAATACCAGGTCAACAGCTATAAAATCCCTACATCGAGATTATCTAGCCTGACATAGGCATGCCCGGGTGGGGGCTAATGAACATTACATATAGGAAACTATCCACGCCGTCAGAATTCTTGGAAGCGGTAGAGGTGCAGAAGAGTGCATGGAGAATGGACGACTATAGAGAAGCCGCCCCAGCACACCTACTTAAGGGGATAGCAGATAATGGAGGACTTGTACTAGGAGCCTTCAAGGATGGAAGGCTTATAGGAGTATCATATGGTTGGCCTGCCCAAGGATACTTCTACAGCCATGCAACGGGAGTAATAGACGATATAAAATATAGGGGTATAGGCCGCGGGCTAAAACTGTACCAAAGGAAAGAGGTACTTTCACTAGGTATGGACCTAGTCAAATGGACCTTCGACCCGCTTCAGAGCCTAAATTCAAGATTCAACCTAGCAAAACTGGGCGTGATAGTAAAAGAGTATTATGAAAACTATTATGGAGAAATAAGGGATTCTATAAACAGGGGACTAGGCTCAGACCGAGTTAAAGCAGAATGGTATTTAACGTCAAATAGAGTAATTTCAATAATAAAAAACAAAAATAAGATAGATAATAAGGAGCTTTATAAGAAATTGGAGAGGAATTCATGCAAGGCGATCGAAACCAGTAATATGGAACCAATATACGTTGATACCACCTGTAACACAGATATAATACTAATAGAGATCCCATATAATATAAATGAGTTAAGGCGCATGAATCAAAAACTACCAATAGCGTGGAGGAGTGCAACCAGGAAAGCATATAATCACTATATAAATGTTAGAAAATATAAATTAATATATAATATTATTATAAATAAAAAATCATTTAATATATTAATCAATGAAGACCTAGACAAGATATTAGAGACGCACCCGGTAACACTGATAATAAATAAATTGGCGCCATAAGATTCTTCCTAGCTTCAGTAATTATGGGGTAACACGGTCTCTAGATCCAGAAATCCAGATATTAGGTAAAATAAAGTATAACAGGTGTATTATAGTGAGCCAACTGAGAGAAAGGGAGGATACTGCAACGAAAGATGAGATACTAGAATGGCTTAAGACTAGAATTAGCGAACTTGAACATGAATTAAAGATATTAAAAGGTATAGTAAATATGATAGAAGCTAAGGGTAGGATAAGCATCACGGAGAAGGTAGAGGAGATAAAAGTAGGGAAAAAGAGGATAGCAAGACTATACAGGGGTGAAAATTACATAAGGCTAGTTCCAGACTTTAAAATGCCGCTTCCCTCTGAAGTCAGAGAGTACCTTGAATCGGTAGAGCAAGAGATAGAATCAAGCCAACTAAAACAGATGCAATTGAAGGATGATGAAAAGGTTAAGCTGATAATTGA
>JALWGG010000243.1 GCA_027013765.1 Acidilobaceae archaeon | reverse complement strand
TTATCAAACGCGCTTAAACTAAGGTACCGGCTCGGATTCAATGAAGAGAGCGGCTTTAGACTAGTCAATAGTGATGGCGACCTACTATCAGGATTGATCATAGATATCTATAGCGATGTAGCAGTAATCCAATCCAGCAGTGGAGCACTAGACAAGCATCTGAGCTTTATAGCGGAACTGCTGACAAAAATGCTAAATATTAAGCACGTCTTCAACAAAAGCACCCAACGTAGTAGGAGGGATATTGGATTAGAACCTAAGAGAGAGTGGATTATTGGGAGGAAAGATAGGACGGTTATCGAGGAATCAGGTATCAAGTTTATTGTAGATGTTGAGAGGGGGCAGAAGACGGGCTTTTTCCTGGATCAAAGGGTGAATAGAATACGCTTTGGTCGCTATGCAACAAGTAGTGACAAGGTCTTGGACGTGTTTTCATATACCGGTGCCTTTGGATTGCATGCATTATATAACGGTGCGTCGAAGGCGGTATTCATAGAGGAGGATCCTTACGCAGTATTAGTTTTAAGAGAGAATATTAAGATAAATAATATAAATATGAATAGTATAGTTATATATAATTCTAGTATATGGAATCTAGGCGAGATAAATGATAAGTTTACGTTGGTGTCTGTGGATCCCCCAGCTTTCATACAGAGCCCGGATAAAGTTTCATTTGAGAAAGGGGTTAAAGCGTATAGAAGGGCCTATAGCTGGTCTCTAGGTAAGGCCTCTGACTCTGCCATTATATATCTTAGTAGCTGCAGTTACTTCCTTGACAGACATACATTCTTGAATATAGTACATGATATTGTGTATAATTATTCTGAGAAATATAGGATATTGGGTTCTCTTGTAGGTGCTTCTCCGGATCATGTAACCAGGGGAGAAGAATATCTGGATTATTTAAAAGGAGCTTTTGTAGGTATCTAGGCAAATACTATTTCCACATATGGCATTCTTATTGGTTGGAATGGTATGCCGGTACCGCTGTAGAACTTGCTAAACCATTCATAGAAGTGGAGCCTAATGCTGTGAGCATATGCTAGAATACCCTCCAAGCCTATTGCAAGCAGATTACCTACTATATAGACAAGGGCTCCAAGCATCATCATAACTATACCTCCACCATCGGCTATCACATGGTATAGCTCCGCGAATCCTAGCATGAGGCTTGAGTGGGCTAGGCTCAGAGCCATAATCCTAAGAAAGCTAGGTATATTGCCAATGGCCATCAACAAGTTTTCATATACTTCCAAGAGGCCGTGGCCCAGCCCTGAGAGAAGAGACTCTCTATGGATAATCGCCTCTATAATGTTTCCTGCCAGAAGCCAGGATAAGCCTAGGATAGATCCATAGTATAAGAATGCTGCAACTGGGCTGGTTAGGTCCTGCTCAAGTAATGCAGCCCTAATAGTCCCGCCAGCTTTAGACACGTCAAAGTAGACTAGGAAGGGGCTTGTCACCGCGGCGAAGAATAGGAATCTAGGTGCTTTTAGAAGTATAGCCTCTAGCTTATTTCCTTTCAATATAGCATCGATAACGCCTAATAGACTTCCCAGGGTTAGCATAAAGCCTCCTATCCACATTGCTATTGTAATTGAATTATATAATAGTGCTACAGAATGGAGGGTCCTCTCTGGCCCCGGCGGGTATATCTCTGCAGCGATGGTTGGCTGGGCTAGTGGCGGCGTCTCAAATCCCAGGCTCTCCCATAATTTATGCATGCCTATAGATTTAGAGACTAGCGGGCCGAATACTTCACCTGCAAGTATCCCGGAGATTATGCTTGATGAACCTAATACAGCTATTATAGTACCCCAGTCCCTATTCCGAGGCATCACGTAGAGTAGTGCAAATAGGAGTACAGCTAATCCATGCCCAGCATCTGGGAACATTAATGCAAATGTTATTGGGAGAGTTATTGCTAGGAATAGTGTTGGAACGATTTCATCGGGATCGGGTTCTCCATACATCTCCACTATATTGTGAAAAACCTTTAACGGTCCTGGTAGTGTGATTTTTGTAGGAGATTTTCCAGCTGCTCTTTTAACCCCCAGGCTTAGTATTATGAAAGCTCCACCCGTTTCTTCCATTAGCAATCTCTCAAGCCTTTTTCTGTCCTTTACATCGATAAATCCTCTAAATATACGTGTTGTTCTCGTCTTTAATGTGTTGGATAAGAATTTAAAAAGTTCTTTGAATGCCATAATTTTTGTATAATACTCTCTTAATCCTCTTAATTTTGTCAGGTCTAATAGATTACTTCTTATGTTATCTGATTCTCTAATCAGCTTCTCGATTGTGTTTGTGATCTCCTTATAGGCTTCTGAGGGGGTTCCTGGGAGTTCTCTAGGTATTGATATAGGACTCCACCCAAACTGTGATAGTCGAGGGATTACATTTCTCAATGTGCCATAACTACCTGCAATAG
>JALWGG010000242.1 GCA_027013765.1 Acidilobaceae archaeon | reverse complement strand
GCTCCAATACCAGTACACCAGGCCCCTACATAACTGTATGGGGGCTGGACGCCTATATTGGTGGGAGGAGGTGGTAGCCGGGCGGGGATTCGAACCCCGGTCACGGGGGCCAAAACCCCGCATCCTTGGCCGCTAGACGACCCGGCTACCCCATTGGGAAGTGTTTATGGGTGGAGGGGATTTTAGGTTTTCCCAGCCTCGGGATAGTCTATTACTACGTTGAGTTGTGCTAGAGCAGTCTTCCTCCTCTCACCCCTCGGGTCTGGTATCATCCTCCCCCTGACTGTTTTCCTCCTCCTCTCCCCCTTCCTTGTGGGCCTGAATCCTGGGGGGCCTGAGAGTAGTGCCCTCCTCTTCCCGGGCCCTGGTACTCCTGGGTGCATTGGTATGCCTGTTGCATCGGAGCCTCCCCTGATCTTGAGCTTGTGCCCGTCTAGCCCTACTAGGGAGCCGTCGAAGTCGTCCCCTATCTCTAGGCCGGCCAGCCTAACGGCTACCTCCTCCGGCACCGCTATCTGCCATGACTTGGCCCTGAAGGCCTCGGCCTCAACCTCTATATCGCCTGCAAGCTCTCCCAGCAGCTCCATGTTTACCTGGACCTCATAGTCTCCCAGGTCCCCCGACTTAACGACCCTGAAGGGGGCCTTCACCTTCTTATCCTCAAGCTTGAACCTCAGCGTCATCACGCCTACCTCGCCCAGGCCAAGCTCGTTGTAGAGCTTCTCCGACACCCTCGCTATCGGGAGCTCCGTCCTCTCCTTCTCCTTGCTCTTCACCATAGTCTCCTTTAGCTCTATATCCTCTACACCCTTGACCTTTACCTTCACCACCTTATCCCCAGCCCTGGGGTCCGAGATCACGATCCTAAGCGGAGGCCTCTCCTCACTCACATCCACACACCCCGAGACCGCCTATAGCGGCCAGGCCAGTCAGATTGAGGCCTAGGTTACCCCTATTAATGTTATACTCCACAAGTACCCGGGGGGTGGTGTGGTTGGAGAGGAGGCTGAGGCAGCCTATAGTGGTTGTGCTGGGCCACGTGGACCATGGAAAGACAACGCTGCTGGACAGGATTAGGCGTACTGCCGTCGCTGCCAAGGAGGCTGGTGGGATCACGCAGCATATCGGGGCTAGCATAGTCCCTGCTGATGTGATTGAGAGGATAGCTGAGCCCCTGAAGCAGGTTATACCTGTTAAGCTAATCATTCCGGGGCTCCTATTCATAGATACTCCAGGGCACGAGCTATTCTCAAACCTCCGCCGGAGGGGTGGGAGCGTCGCCGACTTCGCAATAGTTGTTATAGACGTTATGGAGGGCTTCAAGCCCCAGACGTATGAGGCTATAGAGCTGCTGAAGTCCAGGAGGGTCCCATTCCTTGTGGCTGCCAACAAGATAGATAGGATCCCCGGGTGGAGGCCTAACCCGGGCCAGCCCTTCATCTACACCATAAAGAAGCAGGATCCAAGGGTTCAGGCCATACTAGAGGAGAGGGTCTATGAGATAGTGGGGAAACTCTATGAGCTGGGCCTGCCAGCCGAGCTATTCACCAGGATAAAGGACTTCACCAAGGCGATAGCAATAGTCCCCGTGAGCGCGAGGACGGGTGAGGGGATAGCGGAGCTACTCACAGTCCTCGCAGGGCTAACCCAGCAATACCTCCAGAAGAGGTTGAGGTATGCGGAGGGCCCGGCCCGGGGGGTTATTCTTGAGCTTAAGGAGGTCCAGGGCCTGGGGATGGTTGCCGACTCCGTCATCTATGACGGGGTCCTGAAGGTCGGGGATAGGATCGTTGTCGGCGGCAAGGACGGGCCGCGGGTGACCAGTGTCAGGGCCCTCCTAATGCCCAGGCCCCTGCAGGATATTAGGAGCCGCGGGGTCCAGTTCATGAACGTCGATAGGGTATACGCAGCGGCTGGTGTCCGGATCGTGGCCCCAGGCCTGGACGAGGCGCTCGCAGGCTCCCCACTATACGTTGCCAACACCGAGGAGGAGCTGAAGAGGGCCCTGGAGCTCGTCAGGAGGGAGGTTGAGGAGCTCAGGATAAGGACCGATAGGGTGGGGGTAGTTGTTAAGGCCGACACCCTAGGCACGCTGGAGGCCCTGGTGGAGGCGTTGAAGAGGAGGGGCATACCTGTCAGGCTCGCGGACATAGGGCCTGTGACTAGGAGCGACGTCATAGATGCAAACGTAACCAAGGCCCACGACAAGTACCTGGGGGTGATACTGGCCTTCAACGTCAAGACACTCCCAGAGGCGGAGGAGGAGGCTAAGAGGCTCGGCGTCAAGATATTCCAGGACAACGTCATCTACCAGCTAATAGACTCCTATGAGGAGTGGCTGAAGAGGGAGAAGGAGAGGGAGAGGCTAGAGCAGCTGAACAAGCTGGTGAGGCCGGGCAAATTCAGGATCCTCCCAGGATACATATTCAGGAGGAGCGAC
>JALWGG010000241.1 GCA_027013765.1 Acidilobaceae archaeon | reverse complement strand
TCCCTGTTATGATCCTCCTAGCCTCCTCTCCAGTCTCGGCGTAGTGGGGCTCCACGTTTATCCTCTTGAGGCTGTTGATTGCCTGGTCTATGAGGTCCTCAAGCCTCCTTATCGACTCCTCCTTTACCCTCTTAACCTCCCGGGCTAGCTCCCTCAGCCACGGGTTCTCACTTAGAAGCTTGTCAACCTTCACCTGGTTGTTTGTAGACGCCCTTAGGAGTGCCCTCTGGAGGTCCTCGTCCATGATAGCCTTGTGGAGGTCCTCTAGCTGGCTAGCCACTGGGCTCACCTAGAGCAAGGGCGAGGTCTATTACCTCCACGTCTCCCGGGGCTACGCTTGAGAGGTTTGAGTAGCATATTGGGCACATTACTATGACCCTCCTTGAGGCCTTCCGGAGCTCGTCCATCCTTATCCTGGCGATCTTCTTCGATAGCGTGGGAGCTAGCCCCTCAATGGGGCCGCCGCAGCAGTATGTCATCCTCCTGCTCCTCCTAGGCTCCTTGACTTCTACACCACTCCTTGACAGGAGCCTTCTAGGCTGCTCTATGACACCCTCGAAGCGGGCGTATAGGCATGGGTCATGGATCACCGCCTCCCCCCGGGTCTGGGTCTTGTACCCCATCCTGTCGAGGACCTCTATATACGTCTCCACCTCCATGCTGTAGCCGTCTATGTAGCGGGGGTAGATGCTCCTCATCATGTGGGTGGTGTGGGGGTCTACTGTTATGATCCTCTCAACACCCCGGTCCTTGAGCCTCTTGTAGACCCTCTCGGCGTGGCTCGTGAAATCCTCCTCAAGGCCTAGGTCATATAGTATCACGCCGCTGTACATGTCATCCTCATAGAGGTATGCATACTCCACCCCCGAGGAGCTCAGGTGCCTCGCTATACTCCTCAGGACGGATTCGGAGTAGGATACAAGCCCCTTATCAGGCCTTGCAATAGCCCTAGCAACGCCCCCGAGCCTCGATCCCAGGCCTAGGGCTAGCCTCCCCATCCTCCCCCCTTCAACCTTCTCAAGCCACTTCACCATTGCATGTATGTAGGGCATGAGCTGGTAGAGGCCCCCGGTGTAGAGGTACACCCCCCCAGTGCGGGGTATGCCCAAGGGCTCCGCCCACCGGTAGAGGACCTCCCTCGGGGCCGGGACCGGGAGCCCGGTGTCCCTCATGAACCTTTTGACTATATCCACAACGGTATCCACATCAATCAATACAGGGCACCCTTCTAGGTATACTGTCTAATCATTGTATCCAAGAGCTGTTATAATACCTTCAGCAATATAAACCCTCGGGGCCTTAGGGCGCGGCGTCTTGCCATCGCTCAGGGTGCTTGCTAGGAGGCTGCTTGGAAGGAGGGGCGTGTTTCTAGCTAGGAGTATGGGGGTTGGTGCTTCTAGGCTGCTTAGGCTCTATAAGGGGCCTAGTAGTTATGGGAGGCCTCCCGGCATATCCGCCATGGTGTGTAGCTATAATGAGTCTGAGTGGATCGAGGCTTCACTACTATCGGCTGTGGACGTTGTGGATGAGTTTATAGTGGTCGACTCCTCCAGGGATGAGACGCCGGAGATTGCTAGGAGGGTTGCCCTGGAGCATGGGCTTGATGTGAAGATCTATAGGACTCCCCCGGGCAGCCTTAGCAGGGCCCGTAACATTGCCCTTGCAAGGTCCTCATACAGGTGGATCCTACACCTAGACCCCGACATGGTTTTGTATAGGAGGGCCTCAAAGGTTATTAGGGGGGTTGTCGAGGGGCTCGACAGGAGCGATACACACTACCTTGTATACTGGAGGTACCTCCTACTCTGCGGCGACCTGGCCCACCTCTGCAGGGAGCCCCCATACCACGTGGAGCACTGGCTATTCACCTGGAGCCCGAGGCTGGTCTACAGGGATGTACATGTATCCGGGGAGAAGATCTATGACCTACTCATAGCACCCCTAACCCTCTACAAGGCTCGGGACCTGGGAGAGGTCCTCGGAGTCCACCTGAACCTGGTCAGGAGGCCTGAGAGGCTGGCCCTAAAGAGGATCTGGTGGACGTATAGGGAGACGCTTACAAGGAGTGCTGAGGAGGGGAGGGGCTTCGAGGAGGAGGCGCTCGCAATCGCCAGGAGGGTCTACGGCGTGGAGACCCTAGAGGAGGCCGGACGGCTGATCCTTGAGGAACTAGTCAAGGACCTCCCCCGATATGACCCCAGGGTCCACGGCCCATTGCCGGAGGTCCTCAAGGAGTATATAGCCTCAAGGTCGAGGGAGGACGATTACTACAGGTGGATCTCCTCAACGATCCCTCCAGGAGCATAACCATTATGGATCCCCCGCCACTCCTCAAGGAATGAGCGGAGTAGTGATGTCTTACCCACGCGCCTTATGCCGAGGACTAGTATTAGTGGTTCACCGCGTCTGGCAGCGTTATCTAGTAGTGCTAGCTCCTCCTCCCTGTTGAAGAGGTCTCGCCTAGAGGTTTTAGGCCTAGGATCAAACAGCATGGTTCCACCCCGGAACTAAGTTCCACAGTGGAACCTTAAGAGTAGTAATGCCTAATAGAGGAGCAGCCCCGGGGGAGCACGGTGGGGGCTTAGCGAGGTCCTCCCTAGGTAGAGTGTGTTTAGCCTGCTATCCCAGCCATACCGCGTTCAACCCATACTCCTCCATTGCCTGGGTGAAGAGCTTCTCGGCAACCCTATCCCACCCCCTAAGCCTTAGGTCCCCGAGGACCTCTCTCAGGAGCTCCAGGTTGAGCCCCCGGGGGTGGAGGGGCTCCCCGTAGACGATGTAGACCCCGGCCTCGGCCAGGAGGCCTGCTATCTCCAGGAGGTCCTCATACACGTCCCTATTGAACCTGTTGGGGGGTAGTATGGGTGATACTGATGCACCCACCCTTATACCCCTGGCCCCAGCCTCCTTGAGGACCTTTATCCTCACCCTAGGCGGGGGTGCCCGGGGTTCGAGGACCTTGTATAGCCTGGATAGCGTGGCTATGGATGCGTGTATCCTGAGGTTATCCTTATACCTCTCCAGGAGGTCTAGGTCCCTCTTGTATAGTATGCTCCGGGTGTGGAGGATCACGTTTATACCAGCGGGGAGGGCCCTCTCAAGTATCCTCCTAGCCCACACAGCCAGCGGGGGCATATAGGGGTCGTGGGAGCTACTCATAAACACATCCCTACCCCTCCACCTCCACCATGGGGTCTGTCTTATAGCCTCCCAGAGGTTGGATGGTATAGCCAGGTACTGGCCCCACCTGTTGCCTGCTATGAGGTCCTCAAGCCCCCTCCGGGGGTACCTCCTGTGTATGGAGTCGACGTAGCAGAAGGGGCATGCATGGGTGCATCCTACAGCATAGTTTATGGCCCACCCCGTGATCCCGCTCCTCTTAACTAGGGGTGGCCTGATCTTGTACCGTGCAACGACTACTCCCCGGGGTATACCTGTTATCCTATCCACTCTGGCGAGGTCCTCCAGCTACTTATGCCTTGCCGGGCCTGTATAAGTGTTGAGGACCTCCGCCAGACTACAGGTATAAAAATAAATAATAGAATTTAAAATTAGGATGGATGTCGTGTTTAGGGGGTCCTTGTCCGATGGCTACCTCTTCCTGGCTAGGTTTATTATTGTTAGTATCATTGTTATTGCTACTAGTATTAGTGTTATTAGGCTATACGTCTCCGCTTTCGAGGCCTTAGCCCCTGCCTCGCTGGCCTTGTTGTATGCCTCGTCCACCTTCTTTGATACCTCGCTTATACTGTCTTGTATGCTGGTCTTTACGTTGTCTAGGTTTACCTTTATGTCTCCTATACCGGTCCTTATTGTTGCTATCCCGTCCCCTAGCTCTACTACCTTGCCCTCGATCCTCGTGAACCCGGCATCTATTACTGCCTTGAGCTCTCCTGTGCTTGTCTGCACTAGTTTTATGCTTGGTATTACATTATTTCCTATGAGGTCCTCCAGCTTTATGACTCTCTCGTTCAGCATGCTCGTCCTATTGTCTAGGAGGACCTCTAGCCTGCCTATGCTGGTCTCTATGGTCATGGTCCTCTCGCTTATCTTGGCTATCCTCCCCTCGATGCTGTTCAGTCCATCGCTTATTAGTGCAGTCATTGTGTCGACCTTCCCGCCTAGCAGTGTTATATTCACCCTAACACCCTCAAGTACCCCCTTGATGCTTAGTATGCCCGAGTCTATCTTCTCCCCTAGGCCCTGTAGGTTGCCGAGGACCTCTCCTACCCCCGTGTTCACGGCCTCAAGGGGCTCGTCCACGAATGTTAGCTTGTCTCCCGCGTATCCCGCGATTGCCAGGTAGTCGCTGATCACTACTCCATACTCGCCCCTGCTGTATGGCTCGACCACTATGACCTCGCTTATCCTCCCCTCGCTGTCGCTGAAGAGGAAGAATGGCGCCAGGGCTAGATTGGCATCCTCCACCAGCGCGACGTAGACAGCGTTGACTGGCATATTCTCCGCCTCAACCTCGACTATGGACCTCCCGTTAACGGGGAGCTTGGATGGGGTTATACTAACGCTCGGCTCTGGCCTCTCCCCGAGCTTGGCCGTATACACTGTCTGGTCGGCGAATATGAATAGTAGCGGCCCCTCCCTCTTTATGAAGCTCCTTGTATCAGTCCACACCACGTGGACGTTCTCCTCTGTAGCTACTAGGTTGAAGTAGTCTCCTATGAAGGAGTAGACTGCTGGTGATGGGTAGTCTGTTACTATGTAGTTCTTTGACACCCCCTCCTCTGGGGTGAACCTTGCATAGTACACGTCATACCCTATGCCCGCTATAGCCCTCCTCATGTCACCCCAGATTATGTGGGCCACCCCCTCGGGGCTGACGCTTATCCATGGGAAGAATTGTCCCTCCTCCGTTGGGTCGTCGTTAACCCTTATGGGCCCCTTCCACGTGTTGCCCCAGTCCTTGGAGTATATCAGGTACACGTCAGCCGGGTCCTTGCCGGGCGGGTCCGCCACGTATACTATGTAGATCGTCCCGTCTGGCCCTATATCCATAACTGGGAACATGGAGGCGGACCACCTGAAGAAGCCTGGGCTGAAGTAGGGGATCTCCCTGAACACCGCTATGGTCCTAGGCTTGCTCCAGGTCCTCCCCCCGTCGTCGCTCCTCACAAGCCTGATCTCGGCCTTGCCCTGGAGGAACCCGTCGTCCCCGCTGTAGTAGTATGCTATGAATATTGTCCCGTTGGGGGCTACAGCTGGCATTGCACCCTGGACAACCTCACCCGTCTCGGCATAGTTGTATACGTTGCTGATCGTTGTCTGGTTGCTCCAGGTCCTCCCCCCGTCATTGGATACAACGGCCACTATGCTTAGGTTCGAGAAGTACCTGCCGGTCATGAAGTTGTAGCCCTCAATATTCTTCATGAAGGCTACCACGACAGTATCGTTGCCGCCATCCACGGATGGGCCAGCCGCTATATACTCCTTATCAAGGAAATAGGTGAATACTGATATGCCCTGCATCATGTACTGTCCAAGCTCCTCAGCCGTAGGGCCGGCAACCTCCGTGGAGCTCCAGGAGGTCCCATTGCTTGAACGGGCAACCATTATACTGCTGGAGAAGTATAGGGGTATCACGACTCCACTAACATTCACAAACCTACTACCAACGCTCATGTATGCAAGGTAGAACGTCCCGCTGGGCCCGGCAGCCAGTGCCGGGTCCGACTCCACATAGTCCGTAGTCTCGTTGGCCAGCTCCATAAACACTGGGCCCTCCCACGTCTCCCCGCCGTCGAAGCTCACATACGCCCCCACCATGACTGATGCCATGAAGCCGAATCCCATGTAGTGGTGGGCCGCCACCACCAGGTTCCTGGGGTCCTTGGGGTTCGCAGTTATGCTAGGCTCATTCTCGAAGGGGGCCGACTGGTCCACTGTAACTGGCTTGTTGGGGCCGAATATAGTCTCCGGCGGCCTGGTGGGCGACTGCAGGCCGGAGTATGCATTGTTCAACGCCTCCAGCGCCTTGGCAGCACTCATCGGGTCCACTAGCTCAGGCTTGTATAGCTCGTTCTCCATGATCTGGGCCAGCAAACCGCTTATATAGGGCTTCCCAGCCACGTTGCCAGGCCTGGCGTATGCGATTGGCTCCTCAACGGGTGCCGCTGTGCCTGGGAGTGATGATATGGTTATGAGTAGGAGTATGGCTAGTGCCGTATACCTGCCTATACGCATACATATGCACCCTTAAAGGCATTTATACTCTAACACTACTGGGGGTATTTATTTGTTTAACACATATTTACTGTGTCAATACACTTATTATATCTATAATATTCTTGCACAAGGTAAATATAACCCAGCCTATATATACGGTTTCTACATAATTATGGACCAGCTAGATCTGGCATGTCGGGCATCCACCAGCATACTCGCCCGCCACAGCCGGTATCTCATCCCTCCCGATCCTCAGCCACTTATGATGCACCTTATCCCTATGCTCCTCCGGCTCAGGCACCGACTTGAGGACCTCCTCTATCTCCCTGCCAGCGGCGAGGACCTGGCGCGGCCTCGACTTGTCCCTGAATACCGTTATCCCCTTACACCCCAGCCTCCAGGCCAGCCTATACACCCTCTCCACATCCTCAACCGTGGCGTTGCTCCTGAGATTCACGGTCTTGCTTACAGCGTTATCGACCCACCTCTGGAATACAGCCTGCATCCTAACGTGCCACTCCGGCTCTATCCCGTGGGCCGTCCTGAGGACCTCTGCCACGGGCCCTGGCGGGGCCCCTCCCCGGGCTATCTCCAGGATCCTATCCCTATCCAGGCCCCCGCCCTCCCGCATCCACTCCTCAAGGAACCTGTTCACCTCTATGAACCTCCCTATACTGGTCTCCCTTATGTATGCCAGGGCGAAGAAGGGCTCTATGCTTGAGTTGACCCCGGCGATTATGCTTATACTCCCTGTCGGCGCTATCGTCGTTACCGTGGCGTTCCTGGTCCCCCGGGTCATATCCCTCCTCACAGCCTCCCAGTCCAGGTTGGGCCTCTCGGAGATGATCCTCTTAACCCTGCTGGACGCCTTATCCGGGTCATAGATCTCCTCTGCCGGGGTCTGGGGCTCCCAGTTGAACCTCCCCATGCTGTGTATGCTCCAGGAGAACTCCGGGTAGCTGCCCCTCTCCCTGGCTAGCCTGTTGCTCTCGTCCCGTGCATTATAGGCTATATACTCCATTACGTGGTCGGCCAGGTATAGGGCGTCTACGCTATCATACCTTACCCCGAGGGCTGCCAGCATGTCCGCGAGCCCCATTACTCCTAGGCCGATCTTCCTGGTCCTCAGGACGGCTTCCTCGATCCTCCTGTCTGGGTACCAGCTCATCTCTATAACGTCGTCTAGGAACCTGACGGCCAGCCTGGCGTCCCTGCCAAGGGCGTCCCAGTCTATACCATCACCGTCAACATAGGAGTACAGGTTCAGGCTTCCAAGGTTGCAGGCCTCCCAGTCTAGGAGGGGGGTCTCTCCGCACGGGTTGGTTGCATGTATTGCTCCAAGCCTCGGGGTTGGGTTATGCCTGTTTATAG
>JALWGG010000240.1 GCA_027013765.1 Acidilobaceae archaeon | reverse complement strand
TGGTAGGTGTGTCATGAGCGTCCTGGGCGTCACCATGAGTGACCTTGAGGAGTTGTTCGACGCGGCTAGGTACATGGAGAAGATGCTTGAGAGTGGGAGGGTTGACAGGCTACTTGAGGGGAGGATCATATCCCTGGCCTTCTTCGAGCCCTCGACAAGGACCAGGCTCAGTTTTGAGGCTGCTGCTAAGAGGCTTGGGGCATCTACAATAGGGTTTACGGGGGAGGAGGCTATCAGTGTTGCTAAGGGGGAGAACCTGGCCGATACTATACGGATGCTCAGCTCATACTCAGACCTGATAGTTATGAGGCATAGGTATGAGGGGGCCGCCCTCTATGCCTCAGAGGTCTCAAGCGTCCCCGTGGTGAATGGCGGGGATGGTAGGCAGCACCACCCCACACAGGCTATGCTGGACCTCTACACTGTGGAGAAGATCCATGGGGGGGTTGACGGCCTGGTATATGGTGTGCTGGGCGACTTGAGGTATGGGAGGGCGGCTGCAAGCTTCCTCCTAGGCCTAACCCTCTACAGGCCCTCAAAGGTATACCTGATCTCGCCCCCCAGCCTGAGCCTGAGGAGGGAGGTTAGGATGCTCCTCGATGAGAGGGGGCTCCCCATGGAGGAGGCTGGGCTGGAGGAGGTCCTCGGGGAGCTTGATGTGCTCTATGTAACCAGGATCCAGAAGGAGAGGTTCCCCGACCCAATGGAGTATGAGAAGGTTAAGGGTGCATACAGGATTACTGTGCAGACTCTTAGGAATGCTAAGAGGGGCCTCTCCATACTCCACCCACTCCCCAGGGTTGACGAGATCGACCCAAGGGTAGACTCCACCACCCACGCCAGGTACTTCGAGCAAGCCCGTAACGGGGTCCCCGTGAGGATGGCCCTTCTAAGCCTGATACTCGGAGCCTTATAGGGGGTGGCTGGCTTGGGTATGGGTGAGGACGGGCTCACGGTTAAGAAGATAAGGTATGGGACAGTCATAGACCATATACCCGTTGGGAGGGCCCTGACGGTCCTGAGGATCCTGGGCGTGAGGCCCGAGGGCGGGTATAGGATAGCGATCCTTATGAACGTGGAGAGTAGGAAGATCGGTAGGAAGGATATCGTGAAGATAGAGAACCTTGAGATAGGGGTCGAGGAGACCAATAAGATAGCCCTAATAGCCCCAGAGGCCACCGTGAATATAGTGAGGGACTACAAGGTAGACGTTAAGCGGAAAGTCAAGCCCCCCCAGGAGGTTAAGGGCATACTAAAATGCATCAACCCGACATGCATAACAAGACAGGATAGAGAGCCAGTAACCCCAGTATTCAGGATGGTATCAAGCACCCCCCTAGAGTATCAATGCGCATACTGCGGAACCATTATCGGGGAGAGAGAAATACTAGAACAACTCTCTGGAATAGGCCAATAACCAGGCCATGCACCATCAAGCCAAAAGAGCGTAGACCAACTAAAAAGATATCAATCAATATGCCTTGGCAGAGGACCTCCCCTCATAGCCATGTAACGGGAAAGGCTTCTCTACCGCCTCCTAATTCAAGTGCTATCATTGCACTCACCAGAGTATGTAGTCTAGATCCAAACCATTACAAGGTACCTGTAATCGCGGGGAAACCCTTGTAGCCAAGATTATTACTCTACTAAGCAGGATTGATGACTGGGCTGGTGTTAATGGGAAAGCTGTTGAATGTACTGGTTAAGCTCGGTAAACTGCTGGATAAGCATGGTATTGGATACATCGTGATTGGCAGTCTAGCAGACCACCTCCTAGGCGTATCAATGGTAGAGCCCAGGGATATCGATATACTTGTAAGCGGAGAGGATGTTGGGAGGCTAGGCAGCGTAATTCAGCAGGTGCGGGATATCGATATACTCGAACCAATAAGGTGGCGTGAGGGAGGCACAGTTAGGGGGGTGTATGGGAGAGCCTTACTGGATGGAGTACCAATAGACATCATGGCCAACATACAACTCAAGTATCTAGGTAAATGGATATTCTTCACATATGAAAGACTCCACCCATGCACGATAGAGGCAAAGATAAATGAAATGATAACCGTGAGGATCCCATGCCCGGAGATACAAGCTATAGCCGATAAGGTGCTAGGCAGGATGGAAAGGGCAAGAGCCCTCGAAAACCTCACAGGTAAGAAGAGGTGCAGTGTAAAAATAAATCAATGCCTCACAACAATCGATCGCTGAACGAATTTTAACAGGCCCACATGGGATTGTGGATCCGCCAGTCGCAAGCTCCGGGACACCCGAGCCATAAATAGGAATTACGCATGAATCCACGGCAAGATGCAACATGCACTCACACGTGATAAGCCCGCTAGAGGCACGCTCCCGGTAATATTACAACACTCAGGGGTAAAGGCTTAGAGGCTCTAGGCTCATCTATACCCTGTGGGGGGCGAGTTGCCCAAGATTGTCCGGGTCAGGTATGAGA
>JALWGG010000239.1 GCA_027013765.1 Acidilobaceae archaeon | reverse complement strand
ATAAAGAACCTTATATATCTATACGGCGTCTTCATAGCCGTCTATGCACCCCTACTAGTATACGCAGTAAGAGAGTCCAGGAGAGTGGAATCCTGGACGCTGGGGTGAGTGGCATGAGTGGTGACGGTGGAAGGGTCTATGTGGGGAACCTGGATAGGAGTGCTAAGAGGGCCAAGGACCTCGTCATGGGCAAGCTGAGAATGGGCAGGGCAGTAGACTGGGCAACAGCATTCAGCCTATGGCCAGTCCACCTCACTACAAGCTGCTGTGGCTGCGAGTTCGCAGCAACATGGAGCCCCAGGTTCGACGCGGAGCAGCACGGGGCGCTGCCATGGGTTGGGGCTAGGCAGACTAATATGATACTGATAGAGGGTACAGTGAGCAAGAAGATGGCCTGCGCCGTAAGGGTTACATGGGAGCAGATGCCGAGCCCCAAGTTCGCCATAGCCATGGGCGCGTGCGCTATCGACGGAGGGATATTCTATAACAGCTACAACATTGTCAGGCCCTGGGAGATAATCCCTGTAGACGTCTACATCCCAGGATGCCCGCCAAGGCCGGAGGCTGTGGCTAGGGCCATAATCGAGCTGCAGAGGAAGATTAGGCAGAAGAGGGTTGTGAGCAAGTGGATCGAGGAGGGCTGGAGGCCCGACAAGGAGTATGTCGCACCCAAGGAGGACCCATGCTCCTGGTGGAGGGGATGACGGCGTGGATGTAGAGGAGCTTAAGAAGAGGATTGAGGAGGCGCTGGGAGGCCTTGTGAAGGGTATTGAGGAGGGGAAGGGATTCATAGACGTGATAGTAGACCTCGACAACATAGTGGAGGCGGCCAGCAGGCTAAAGGAGCTAGGCTTCGACCACGTGAAGAGCCTGACGGTGATTGACTATCCCAAGGAGAACAGGTTCAGGGTGATCTACCACGCATCCAGCTACCTAGACGAGGAGCTAGCCAAGTATATTGTCGGCATAGGGGCGGATGTCCCCAGGGACAACCCAAGGATGCCGACACTGGTATACGTCTGGAGGGGCGTGGAGTTCCAGGAGAGGGAGGTGTATGAGTTCTTCGGGATCGAGTTCACAGGCCACCCAGACATGAGGCCACTACTACTAGTCCCACAGCTGGCTGAGGCTAAGCCCCTCAGGAAGGAGTTCATAGTCAAGGAGGAGCCGATCATAAGGGTTAAACCCCCCACGGGGTGACCTGCGGTGAGCGTATGGGTATATGGAGAGCAGAAGTCGGATTTGAAGATCGAGGGTGCAATCGCCCGGAGGATCGCTGAGGACCTCTATGAGGTTTTCATAGGCCCCCAGCACCCGGGCTCGGGGCATATGAGGATAATCATAAGGGTAGACGGCGACATAATAGTTGATGCCGACCCCGACATGGGCTACGTGCACAGGACGATGGAGAAGCTCTCAGAGGGGAGGGAGTGGATAAAGAATATACCACTATTCGAGAGGATGGCCATCCATGACGCGTGCAACGTTACCGTATCATACGTCATAGCATTGGAGAGGATACTCGGAATTGAGCCCCCGCCGAGGGCTAGGTACCTGAGGACCCTCCTATGCGAGATCAACAGGATAGCGGCCCACCTATACGGGTTCGGCATATTCGGCGTCTTCATGGGCCACTCAACCATGTACATGTGGAGCTTCGCCGATAGAGAGGTCATGGTCGAGCTGGCGGAGAAGCTCACAGGGGCTAGGCTCACACACTCATACCCCATACCGGGCGGGGCTAGAAGGGACCTCCCCCAAGACTTCCCCGACCAGGCTAGGAAGGCAGTCAGGTACTTCAGGAGGAGGCTTGAAGAGTACAGGAAGATCTTCCTCGACAACCCAGTTATGAGGAGCAGGATGGAGGGTGTGGGGGTTATACCGAAGAAGGTGGCCGCGGAGCTGGGTGTGGTAGGCCCCGTCGCGAGGGCCAGCGGTATCAAGTATGACGCTCGGCTAGCCGAGCCCTATGACGCCTATGACGAGGTGGAGTTCGAGGTCCCCGTATTCGAGGAGGGAGACGCGCTGGCTAGGGCCTGGGTTAAGTTCGAGGAGATAAAGCAGAGCCTCAGGATAATAGAGCAGGCGGTGGACTGGCTTGAGAAACACCAGAGGGAGGCCCCCATGCACCCCAAGTTCTGGGAGAGGTCCCCACCCCTCTGGAAGAAGGTGTTCGAGGCTGAGGGTAGGGTAAAGCTTCTACCATTAATGGCTAACCTTAAGCTGCCGCCCGGGAAGGCTATGGCTAGGAGTGAGACCGCCCGTGGGGAGATAGTGTATTATGTCGAGAGTGATGGGAAGACGACCCCCTACAGGGTTAGGATAGTGTCTCCATCCGCTAGGAACGCTATAGTCTTCAAGTACATAGTCCCAGGCTACAGGGTGATGGACCTACCCACGATCTATGGTAGTATAGACTATTTCCCCCCGGAGGCTGATAGGTGAGGGGCCATGGATGTGGTTAAACTGATCCTGGATATAATATTCTACCCCCCTATATACCAGCTCCTCCTAATCGGCCTAGTCGGGTCCCTTGTTGTAGTCATATTCATACTATGGTTCGAGAGGAAGGCGACTGCGAGGGTGCAGAGGAGGCTAGGCCCATACCATGTGGCACCCAGGGTTGCAGGGTTCCCACAGCTGGTCGCAGACCTCGTCAGATACGCCTTCCAGGAGGTCATAATACCTAGGACTGTGGATGCAGGAATATTCATACTGGCACCGATAGTGGCGACGATACTATCAATACTCCCGATAGCAGTGGTCCCCCTCACATCTAATCCAGGCTATTGGCCTGTTCCCATGGATTACAGCGTGCTAGTCGCCCTGGCTATATCAACGGTTTCACCCATATTCCTGATACTAGCCGGGTGGGCCAGCAACAACAAGTTCTCAATCATAGGTGGTGTCAGGGAGGCCTTCGTCATAACGGCTTATGAGCTTATAGCGATCCTCAGCATACTGGCGGCATCGGCCACAGTACTCTCATTCAACTTTGTCGATGTGGTCGAGGCCCAGTCGAGGATATGGTTCATAATACTGAACCCACTGGCATTCCTTGCAGCGTTCCTCGCAGTACTAATGGCGACCTCCGGCTTCCCATTCGAGATCCCGGAGTCCGAGAACGAGGTTGTTGCGGGGCCCTTCACAGAGTATAGCGGCCTGCTCTACGGCTTGAATATGGGTGCCGCCTACATGAAGAGGTTTGCACTATCAATATTGATGGCGCTAGCGTTCCTAGGCGGGTGGGCCCCCTACACGCCGGGGGAGGGAATATTATCCGGGTACCTGATCCCATCGATAATAGTCATAGCAAAGGCCACCGTCCTGATGATGGCGTTCAGCTTCACAAGGTCGGTGTATGGAAGGTTCAGGCTGGACCAGGCCCTTGACGGGGCGTGGAGGCTGGTCTTCCCAATGGCAATCCTTGGTTTTGGACTCGCACTCCTGGAAGCCTATCTTGGAGTAGTGTGACTCTTGGAGGTGGTGTGGTGTGACTGCGAGGCCCGTGGTTAAGAGGCTCGTGAAGAGGAAGGGGCTCTTCGCGGGGTTTAAGGGTAATGTAGACGCGATCACGCTCGGCCTCAAGTACCTAGTGGACCCTAAGAGGTTCACCCTGATATACCCCAACGAGTACATAAAGCTAGACCCAGGGTATAGGGGCTTCATAGTACTCCACAAGGAGAAGTGTATAAACTGCTCGTCCTGCGCCAGGATCTGCCCAGCAGCCGCTATGAGGATGATCAAGAGGCAGGAGCAGGATCCAAAGACTGGTAAGGTAAAGATGAAGCTGTGGCCAGTGATAAACTATCAGAGGTGTATATTCTGCGGCTATTGTGTCGACGTGTGCCCGACAGAGGCCCTATACACGGTCCCATACCACGACATAGTCTATGAGAACATGGCGGAGATGGACTGGGGCTTGGAGACCTTCACGAGGCCCCCAGAGCACCCGGTGGAGAAGGAGGGCGGTATACCAGTCAAGTACATTGTAGATGAGGAGCGTGGGCTTGTTAAGGTTAAGGCTGAGGGTGAGGAAGGTGATTGAGGCGTATAAACCCCTGCTGGCCGGGGTCCTCGCGGCATTCATGATCCTAGCCTCATACCTTGTAGTCAGGAGCAGGGACCTGGTATACGCCAGCGGGGCCCTGGCGGTGCTGGGAACCCTGAACGCTGCCTTCATAGCCCTCCTAGGCTATGGGCTAGTGGCCGCCTTCCTTGTAATAGTCTATGTTGGTGCAGCCGTCATGTTCATCATAGTAGCGGTGTCAATGCTTGGAGGCGGGGGACTGGAGAGGTGGCAGCCGGAGAAGGGGTTCCTATCATCAGCGGCGGTGCTCACGGTGCTACTAATAGTGATGCTATCCTCCGCAATGTACACTCTCTACAAGCCCCCAACCACAATAAGGCTAGACTCGGTGGCGGGGACGCTGGCGGGAGGCTACCTACCAGTCCTAGGCCTCATATTCATAGCGCTGGCGGCGACGC
Organism: Acidilobaceae archaeon; assembly: GCA_027013765.1. GTDB lineage: Archaea > Thermoproteota > Thermoprotei_A > Sulfolobales > Acidilobaceae > S012-22. The sequence continues at coordinate 3,162 of JALWGG010000239.1, read as the reverse complement.
TGATAGAGGCTATATCCATAGCTAGGAAGAGGTGAGTGGGGTGAGCGTGGAGGCGGCTGTCGGGGAGGTTGCATTAACCGCTGCAGCGGTCATGGCTGCAGTGGGGGTCTATGGATTAACGGCTTCCCAGAACCTGGTGCGCCAGCTACTATCGATAGAGGTGTTATTCAACGCCGTGCTGATAATGGTGATCCTACTATTCTCATTCAACCCCGTATCCGCGACGGTATTCGCGATCACCCTCATAGCAGTAGTCTCGGGAGAGGTGATTGTGGTCGTCGCGATCATAGCCAGCCTGTATAGGAGGACTAGGAGCCTAGAGTCCCTTGTCCTTGAGGAGGAGGGGGTGTAGAGGGCATGTACCTGGGTGCACCTATCCTGTGGGCTACACTCCTGGCCCCCCTACTCCTGGCCCTGGTAGGGGCCCCATTGAGGGATGATCGTGGGAGAGGGTATAGGTATATAGTATATACTGGCGGCCTGCTACTGCTACTCCCAGCGATACTAGTATTATATGAGTCAAACACTGGCAAGCTGGCCGGCGGGCTGATAGACCCGCTAGTCATAGATTTGAGCGGGTATGGGATAGGCAAGTTCATGCTGGTCATAGACGGCCTCTCATCACCAGTAGTAGTAGGGATCTCGATAGTGACGAGCCTAGTCTCATTCTACAGTGTAAGGTATATGGAGCACAGGATAGAGGAGATGCGTAGTGAGGGTGAAAAGGTACCGGGACTCCCGGTATACTACCTGCTATACGTAGGCTTTTCAGTCTCAATGCTTGGGATGGCTTACTCATCCAACCTGATAGAGTTCTTCATATTCCTAGAGCTCTCACTCCTAACATCATTCGCATTAATAGCATACTATGGCTACGGGGATAGGAGGAAGATAAGCCTGCTATACTTCATCTGGACCCACATAGCTGGAGCCCTATTCCTGGCAGGCACCTTATACTACGGGTTGAACAGGGGGACATTCGACGTTGTAGTCGAGATAGCCGGGGTCCCAGGGTACATAGCCCCATCACCACTATACCCCTACATAGACCTGGCCGTTGCAGTCATAGTGATAGGGCTATTCGTCAAGATGGCGGTATTCGGAGTCCACATGTGGCTTCCATACGCCCATGCAGAGGCCCCCACACCAGTCTCAGCCCTACTATCACCCAACCTGATCGGGATAGCAGGATACGCCCTGGCTAGGTTCGTCTACCCACTATTCCCAGGCATCATAGAGGGGTATAAGGCACTACTACTGACACTGGCGCTGGTGACGATAATATATGGAGGCCTCGTCGCCCTTAGGCAGGTAGACTTCAAGAGGTTCCTGGCATACTCAAGCGTCAGCCAGATGGGTTACATGCTCCTGGGGCTAGCCACATTCACATCATTCGGGATAGGAGGGGCGATGTTGCACTACCTGAGCCACGCTATAGGGAAGGCGGTCCTCTTCATGGTGGCAGGCGTCTTCATAACGGAGCTGGGGACGAGGAATATTAGGGAGATGGGGGGTCTTGCAAGGAGCTACCCCCTAATAGCTGCAGTATCCCTACTAGGCTTCATGCACCTAGTCGGAGTGCCGCCAGCTGTTGGCATGTGGAGCGAGGTCCTCATAGTATACGGGGTCTTCAGCGGGCTGCAGGTAGACAACTACATCCTATGGGGCGTGACGCTACTACTGATCCTGGCATTCATGGTAACCGCGGCATACAGCTTCCTAACCATGAGGAGGATATTCTTCGGCCAGCCCAGGACCAGGCGGGAGGAGTCTGTAGACCTATTCAAGGCCTCAGTAATCATGGTGGGCGCCCTAGGCATCTTCCTATTCATAGCGATAGGCCCCCTCTCAGAGCCCCTCAGGGTGGCATCAGATTTCCTTGCCAGCGTATTCGGGGGTGGGTGAAGTGGAGGCCGGGTATATTGTCGAGGGGTTCATGCCCTGGAGCCTGGCATGGCTAGCCCCCTACATAGGGGCATTCATACTGGCTCTAGCCTACGTGGCAGGCTCCAGGAACGATAAGCTGTTCGCCGGAGTAAGCCTAGCGTCAATACTAGCCTCAGCGATAGTGTCAACCATGGCCGCATCAAGGGTACTGGGAGGGGAGGCGATATACGCCAAGGCAAGCGGGTACTGGTTCCCCTGGATAAAGGTGACCCTAGGCACATACATAGACGGGCTATCAGCGGTAATGGCACTAGTAGTCTCATGGCTGAGCTTCCTGATAGCGCTGTACAGCGTTAAGTATATGGAGGGCGACTGGGGATTCCACAGGTACTTCTTCTTCATAACATTCTTCGTCGGCAGCATGCAGCTTGTAGTACTGGCGGATAATCTCCTACTACTATTTATCGGCTGGGAGGGCACGGGGCTTGCTAGCTACGCGTTGATAGGCCACTGGTACACTGATGAGGAGGAGTACTGGGTTGGTGTGCCGGGGAGGAGGGCGCTCGGCCAGCCAATGTACTTCGAGCCTAGCCACAGCGGCGTGAGGGCCATACTATTCACTAGGATAGGAGATATAGGCCTGCTCGTCGGGACTGCTATACTATACCTAACCGCTGGCACAATAGTGATACCAGAGCTCGCCCAGAACGCCTCCACATGGATGGCGGCACTAGCAGCTAAGGGCATACTTGCATCGGTCCTACTGATATTCACCCTTGGAGCCCTAGGCAAGAGCGCGCAGTTCCCATTCCACGAGTGGCTCGTGACGGCTATGACCGGTCCAACACCAGTCTCAGCACTAATCCACGCAGCAACCATGGTGAAGGCGGGGGTATACTTCATGCTAAGGTTCGCCCCACTATTCATTGCAGGCGCGCTGGCTGGCGGGGGCATTGTAATGGAGCAGAGCCTAGACTACTTCACCGTAATCCTGGCACTAGGCGCGGTCACAGCCTTCATGATGGCGACAATGGCGCTTGTATCAAACGAGTTGAAGCTCATACTAGCATACTCCACGGCAAGCCAGCTGGGCTACATGTTCATAGCAGCCGCAGCAGCTGGGGTAATAGCATACCACGGCGAGGTGGAGGCGGCGCTCGCAAGCGTTATGGCCGGCTTAAGCCACCTAGTGAGCCACCCCGTGTTCACGGCGGCGCTATTCCTAGGCGCCGGGTGGCGTATACATGTGGCTTACAGCACGATTCTAGATCCCAT